>JAFWGF010000046.1 GCA_017512495.1 Bacilli bacterium | reverse complement strand
TTTATAGTAAGAAAAAACATTAGTAATAAAAACTAATGTTTTTTTGCAAGTTTATGTTTTTTTTGATACACTAAATTTAGAATTCAATCTATTTAGTAGTAGGAGGAAGTATGGCAAAAGATTTAATAAGTGTTATAGTACCTTGTTATAATGAAGAAGAAGCTTTATCTTTATTTTATAAAGAAATAAACAAGGTATCTAAAGAATTTACGACAGTTGATTTAGAATTTATATTTGTAAATGATGGATCAAAAGACAAAACATTGGAAGAGATTAAAAAATTAGCTAAAAAAGATAAAAGAGTTAAATATATATCTTTTTCTAGAAATTTTGGTAAAGAGGCTGCTATGATGGCAGGCTTAGAAAAGTCTAAAGGTGATTATGTAACATTAATGGATGCTGATTTACAGGACCCACCTTCATTATTACCTGAGATGTATAGAATAATAAAGGAAGAAGATTATGATCAAGTAGGAACAAGAAGAGTTAACAGAAAAGGAGAACCACCAATTAGAAGTTTTTTCGCAAGATGTTTTTATAAATTAATTAATAAAATGTCTAAAGTAGAAATGGTTGATGGAGCAAGAGATTATAGATTAATGTCAAGACAAGTAGTAGATGCTATAGTATCACTACAAGAATATAATAGATATTCAAAAGGATTATTTAGTTTCGTAGGATTTAAAACTAAGTGGTTAGAATATGAAAATATTCAAAGAGTAGCTGGAGAAACAAAATGGTCATTCTGGAAACTATTTATATATGCTATAGAAGGAATAGTAGCTTTTACAACAGTACCACTTTCTATCGCAGCATTTTTAGGAATACTAATATGTTTTATTGCATTCATTTTTATAATAGTTATTATAATAAAAACACTTGCTTTTGGAGATCCAGTAGGTGGTTGGCCAAGTATGGTATGTATCTTATTGTTTGTAAGCGGTATTCAATTATTATGTATGGGAATAATTGGTCAATATCTAGCTAAAACCTATTTAGAAACAAAGAAAAGGCCAGTATACATCATAAAAGAAACAGAAGAAGATTTGAATAAGGATAAAAACAAAGCATAGAAATATGCTTTTTCTTTTGAAGTTAGTTTTATAAACTTGAGGTATAAAAACTATTGTGATAAAATCAAAGTAATGAAAGAGTGATGTTATGATATTAATGGATTGTAATAATGCTGTTTTAGGTAATATTTTGTATATAACAAAAAATATCTTAAATATTATTTGGATAGTTGGACCTATACTTGCCATTATTAGTTTAGTTATTAATTTTACTATGTTAGCAAAAAATCCTGATGATAAAAAAGTACCTAAGAAAATTAGAAATAGTTTTATAGCATTGTTTGTTTTAATTTTGATTCCAACTATCGTTAATGCTGCTATGTTAATTGCAAATGATAGTTTTGAAATTAGTGCTTGTTGGAATCAAGATATTAGTAAGCCTGATTTAAATCCTAGTTATATTAATCCATATTCTGATAATAAGCAATCTGTAATTTCTGATCCTGATAAATATGATTATGGTGAAGAAAAAACTTCTACTGAAGGAAGTGCGGGTACATTTAACCCAAATGGTGAAATTGCAGAAAGAATTGCTTCAGCTGCTGAATATTATGCATGGCCAGAAGGAACTCCAAAAAGTAAATATTGTAGATTTAATGGTGGTGGATCAACTTCACAATTTATGGCAGATTATAGAAAATACTGGCCAAGTTTTGCAAATAGTAGTGATAAAAGTGTAGCTGCTGGAACTTGCTGTTGTCATTTTGCTAGAACATGTGTAGTAAAGGGGCTAGGTAAGAAATTTTCATTTACATTACTTCCTGGTGCAAGTAAAGATGAATATACTAGAGAAAAAATGGCTAAATTAGGATTTACTAGAATTACATTTGATGGTAAAAAATCATCTTTACAAAGAGGAGATGTTTTGTATTATCGAAATAAAGGTTCAGGCGGACATGTATGGATTTATTTAGGTAATAATAAAGCTGCTGAAGGATCTCATAATAGTGGATATGGTGGTAGAATAACTAGAGTTAGTAATAATAAATTAAAGACAAGTAATAAAGAAGTTTATTATATTTTTAGAGCAGTAAAATAAAAAAATTAATTTGAGGTGGTTTTTGTGTTAGAGGTTTTTTCTAGAGATAGAGGTACTGATTTTGAATTCTTTGTATTTGGTAAGGATTCAATTAAGTATAGAGTAAGAGATTATCATAATCTAAATGCTGATATGAAACAGTTTTATAAAAGCTTAGAAAATGGTACATTATTAATTAATAATAATCCTCTAAGTATTGAAAATGTCACTGAAGAACAAATAGAATATATTAAAAATATAATGATGCTTTTTCAAGATAAAGTAGATGAGTATAGAAAAAGTTATAAACCTGTTTTTCTGAATCATACATATGGTAATAGTCTATTTGATATAATCGGTAATAAAAATAGAGTTGAAGTTCCAGATCCAAAGAAAATGAAAGAATGGACTCATATAAAAGGATTTGAATATTTAGAAAGCTTTATTTCTAATTATGAAAAGAGTAATCAAAACAATAGACATAGATAAATATAGAGTAGATGTAATCTACTCTTTTATGTTATAATTTAGTCGTTAGGAAGTGATTTCTATGAATGAAAATAAAACTAATATAAACTGGTTGATATTGTTTTATAGTAACTTTCATAGATTTCCTTTATTTACAAGACCTTGCAAGGATTTAGATCTTGCATAGTTTATTAATTAAATTATAAAAAATAGCAAAAAATAGTTCAAAATACCTAAAAATAGGTATTTTTTTATTAATAATTGAGTAACTGATATTGTCGTTGACACCATAACTTATAACATATTATATAAATATAGAAAATATGTTCGAAATAAAACGATAATTGTAGTATAATATAAGTAGTTGATAATCATTGTAAAGGGGGGAATTATATGAACAATAAATTAGCAACTATTACAAATCTTTTTGAAGGAAAGGAAATTAGAAGTGTTTGGGATGCTGAAAAAGAAGATTATTATTTTAGTGTTGTTGATGTTATTGGGGCACTTACTGAATCAGAACGAGCACGAAAGTATTGGAATGATATCAAAAGAGATTTAAAAAATGAAGGAAGTGAGTTGTCCGAAAAAATCGGACAACTGAAAATGAAGTCTAAAAAAGATGGAAAGAATTACTTAACAGATGTTTTAGATACTAAAGGTATATTTCGATTAATTGAATCAGTTCCTTCTCCAAAAGCTGAACCATTTAAGTTGTGGTTAGCCCAATTGGGAAGTGAAAGAATTGATGAAGTTTTTGATCCAGAAAAAGCTATTAAAAGAGCAATCGATTATTATAGAAAAAGAGGATACGATGATAAGTGGATTGAAGCTAGATTAAAAGCAATATTAGATAGAAATAAATTAACTGATATATGGAAATCTGGAGGAATTACGAAAGATTTTGAATATGGTATTTTGACAAATGAAATATATAAAGAATGGTCTGGAATGAGTGCACAAGAATATAAATCGTTTAAAGGTATTCGAAAAGAAAATTTAAGAGATAATATGACAGAGATTGAGATTGCTTTATCAGATTTGGGAGAAATGACAACAAGACATCTTGCCCAAAAAGAAAAACCAATCGGACTTTCTGAAAATAGAAAAGTTGCTAAAAGAGGTGGAAGTGTTGCTAAGAAGACAAAAGAGTTCTATGAAGAAGTTACAGGATTAGATGCTATATCTATGAATAATTCTTTAAATTATCAATATTTAGATGAAGAAAGATTAATAGAAAAATAGGAATTCCAAGGATACTTCCTGTTTTTTTATTTTACTTTATGATAAACTTTTACTATACGGAGGTACTTATGAATCAGAAAAAGATAGGTAAATTTATTCAAGAAAGAAGAAAACTAAAAGAATTAACTCAAGTTGAACTAGCCGATAAATTAGGTGTTAGTAATCGTACAATTTCTAGTTGGGAAAATGGAAATAGTTTACCTGATTATTCTATGTTTCAAGATTTATGTAATGAATTAGATATTTCTATTAATGAATTGTTATCAGGAGAAAAACTAACGGAAGAAAACTATCAGCAAAAATTAGAAGAAAACTTTGTTAGTACGATTGATTATAATAATAAGAAAAGGAATAAAAAAATTAAGAAATTTATTATATTTATTATAATATTGGTTGTTTTATATTTATTATATAAGGTATTTATTGCATATTTTTATTATAAAGATTATTCAAATCATGAAGATAATTCTTTTCCATACAATCAAAATATAGAAACAATTCAAATACAAAATAATAATAAAGCAAATACAAAAGTGTTGCATGATGAATTAAATATTTATATTCCAGAAGGATTTGAACTAATTACAGATAAAGCAAAAAGTAATTTTGTAATGGATAATTGTGAACCTTATATTAAAGGTTTAATAGATAATAATAACTTTGATGCAATGATTCTTGTTTGTAATACTAGAAGAGCAATTGATATAGGAAATATAGATTATCATGGAATTAATAGTACGATATTTCCATGGATGAACGTTTATAGACTATTTGAAAAATATGATATTCATGATTCTATAGATTTAATAAAATTTTATGAAAAACACTATCAATTTAAACAAAATCTATTTACTAATAGTAATGACATTAAAATAAATTATATTGCGAGAAATTATTCTAATTTTACTATTCCTTCTTATGATACTTTTTATTATTTAGAAAATGATTTAAGAGGTTATACGATTGAATATAAAAGAAATAAAGATAAATACTTTCAACAGACTGTTTTAAGTTATAAAGATGGAATGTATAGTGAAAATAATTATGGTGTTTCTTTTTGTAATAATAAAGAAGAATATTTTAATCATGAAAATAGTATGGAAATTGTTAGTAGTATTTCAAGATGATAGAGTAGAGAAATCTACTCTTTTATGTTATAATTAGTGCAGTTAGGAAGTGATTCTATGAGCGATGGAAAAATTATTCAATGGTTGGTGTTTATTTAGTCTAACCATTCGTGAAACTCCTATAAAATAAAGGTAAAATGAATATTTAGTAACTACATATTTTAATAAATAATTACTAAAAAATATTAAAAATAGATAAAAAATAGCAAAAATAGTAAAGTATTTGATACTTGATGTTTACAGTCTAACTTTTAATAAAAAGAGGTGAAATTATGATTAAATTATTTGATAGTAATATGAATGAAGTGACTATCAAAAGAGAAATGTACCAATGGGATATTTTTCCACTTGATAACTTTTCCGCTTTCGGGTTTGTTATGAATAGTGAATATTTTCAAACAAGTGAACATGCATTTCAATATTTAAAGTTTGTTGATACCAATAAAGAGATAGCTAATAAAATTAAAGAATCATTTTCACCTAATGATGCAAGAAATATTGCTCATGAAAATAAAGAATATCGATTATCTAATTGGACAGATGTTAAGTATCAAAATATGGAAAAAGTATTAAGATTAAAAGTTGAACAAAATCCAATTGTGAAAGAAGTACTTCTAAATACAAAAGATTATATAATTGCTGAAAATTGTATTGATGAAGATACTGATTGGGGATTAGATAGTAATAATCAAGGAGATAATAATTTAGGTAAAATTTGGATGAAAATCCGTGATGATATAAAAGGAGGTAATACTCATGAATGAAAATAAAACTAATATAAATTGGTATCCAGGACATATGGCTAAGACCAGAAGAGAAATTAGTGAAAAGATTAATCTAATCGATATTGTTTTTGAAGTAGTAGATGCTAGAATGCCTATTAGTAGTAAAATAGTTGATATAGATGATCTAATTAAAGATAAACCTAGAATTCTTGTCATGACTAAATATGATTTGTGTGATAAAGAAGAAACTAAAAAAATAGGTAAGTATTATGAAGAAGAGGGCTACAAGGTAGTTATGTGTGATCTAATTAATGGTAATACTAATGAACTAATTAATATTAGTAAAACTATTATGAATGATATTAATAAAGATAGAGTTAATAAAGGTATGAAAGAAAGATCAGCTCGTATTTTAATAATAGGTGCCCCTAATGTAGGAAAGAGTACTTTAATTAATAAATTAGTTGGTAAGAAAGCAGCAGGAGTTGGTAATAAACCAGGATTTACTAAGAGTCTTAGTTGGATTAGAATTAATAAAGATTTAGAATTATTAGATACTCCAGGAATATTATGGCCTAAATTAGAAAATCAAGAACAAGCTCATATATTAGCTAGT
>JAFWGF010000045.1 GCA_017512495.1 Bacilli bacterium | reverse complement strand
TTTATGAATAAAGGTACTACTGAAAAAGAAGAGCCTAAGGAAGAAAAAGCTTCAGAAGAGGCTCCAGCCGAGGAAAAGAAAGAAAAACCTGCTGAAGAGAAAGCTGAAGTAAAGGAAGAACCAAAAGAGGAAAAAACTTCAGAGGAAGCTCCAGCAGAAGAGAAGAAAGAAGAACCTGCTGAAGAGAAGGCTGAAGTAAAAGAAGAGCCAAAAGAAGAAAAAACTTCAGAGGAAGCTCCAGCAGAGGAAAAGAAAGAAGAACCTGTTGAAGAAAAACCTGAAGCAAAAGAAGAGCCAAAAGAAGAAAAAACTTCAGAGGAAGCTCCAGTAGAAGAGAAGAAAGAAGAACCTGCTGAAGAGAAGGCTGAAGTAAAAGAAGAGCCAAAAGAAGAAAAAACTTCAGAAGAAGCTCCAGCAGAGGAAAAGAAAGAAGAACCTGTTGAGGAAAAACCTGAAGTAAAAGAAGAGCCAAAAGAAGAAAAGACTTCAGAAGAAGCTCCAGCAGAGGAAAAGAAAGAAGAACCTGCTGAAGAGAAGGCTGAAGTAAAAGAAGAATCTAATGAGGATTTAACTGTTGAACAAGAGAAATACCTTAGAGATAAAGGTGTAGATATGGATAAGGCTTTAGAGTTTCTTATGGATATGGAAATGTATAATATGACAATTGGTGATTTTCTTGCTGGAATTGATGAAAAATGGGATCATATTAAACAATACAAAGAAGCAAATGATATGCCAAGATATGCAATAGAAGTTCATTCTTTAAAAAGTGATTGTAAATACTTAGGATTTATGAAATTAGCAGATGTAAGCTATGAACATGAGTTGAAAAGTAAAGAAAATGATTCAGAATTTGTTAATCAAAATTATGATAGATTAGTAAAAGAATATGAAGCAGCAATGGCAATTATCAATGAATATGCTGATAAGTATAAGTTAAGAAACGAATAAAAGAGTTACAAGCTAGTAACTCTTTTTTATTACATAAAAAAAACAGTTATATGAACTGTTCTTTTAATTGGTAAATTTATTTGTTTTAGTATCAAAAACGAAAGTAGTGGTTTGATTACCAAAAATATTAATATATAGATTATTATTCTTTTCAGAAATACTAATATCACCAGTAATTGTTATTGGCTTAGATGCTATTGACATAGCATTATTATCAAATACATATAAAGCATTATTACCTAAAGCAACGATATGAGAAGTGTTTATATCAATATCATTATAAATACATTCTAAAGCTATTTTTCCATGTTTATTAATAACACCATCTTTACCATCCATTTTAATAATTCCATATTTATTATTAATAGAAGTTTGTGGTATATCATCTAATACTATAGTAGTCTTATCGTTCTCTATATCATAAATATTTACTTTTCCATCATCTTCAATTGGTATTAATTTATCATTATCTATAATAAATTGACTAGATGAGAATTTTGTGATTTCACAATCACTAGTACACTCATATTTAGCAACTTCATTTATATCTTGATAAAATGTAATAACATTGTCATTTTTTAGATATTTATAAGTTTCATTATAAGGTATTTCATTTAAACTTCTTAAATGTGCTTCATACATTCTTCTATAATTATTTCTAACTGATACTATTGTAATTATTATTACAATTATATTAGCAATACCAATCATGCTAATTATTAATTTATCAATAAATTGCATTTCAAATTTATTATTACTGCTGCTACTATTGATATCATTCATATAACACTACCTCGCTATCCTTTTTATCATGATAACATTATATCACAGATAATTAAATATGTAATGCTTTTTATAATAAAATTTAATAATTATTGAAAAAAATTATATTTGATTTAATTATTTGCAATATAAATGAAAGTGTGCTAAAATATTTGGTGTATTTATGGAGGGATTATATATGAAAGTAGCTCTATTAGTTGTATCAATACTATTAATTATTATTGTTTTATTACAAAGTGGTAAAGCAGATGGAGGTCCTCAAATTATTTCTGGTGGACAAAGTGAATTGTTTGCGAATAGAAAAGAAAGAGGATCAGAATTAGTACTTACTAGAATTACTGCTGCTCTATCAGCTGCATTCTTTATCATTTGTTTAATATCAATGTTTATTTAGTAATTTGAAGGATAGTAATGTCCTTTTTTTTTTCGTAATTTTATATTATAATTAAATAGAAGGTGATACTAGTGAGAGATAACTTAATTAATGTTTTAAAAAATACTGATAAGGCAGTTTCTATTGATGAATTACAAGATTTATTAGAAATTAAAACTGTTGAAGAAGCAACAGAACTTAGTGATGAGTTAAGAAAATTAGAAGAAGAAGCTATTCTTTATCATACAAACAAAGATAAATATATGATGATTGAAAATAGTCATTTAAGAAAAGGAATAATGAGAGCTAATAAAAAAGGGTTTGGCTTTGTAGAAATAGATAATCTAGAAGATGATATCTATATTGCTCAAGATAATATGAATGGGGCTATTCATGATGATATTGTATTAGTAGAAATTACTAGTAAGATGAATTTAGATCGTTTAGAGGGAAGAGTATTAAAGATACTTGAAAGAAGAACTAAACAATATATTGGTCTTATTAATTTTGATAAAGAAGGTATAGGACATATTACTTTAGATGATTCAAAGATTAATTTAGAAATAGAAATACCTAAAGATAAAGCTATGAATGCAGTAGATGGACATAAAGTAGTAGTTGTGTTAGGTAAACGATTAAATAATACTAGGTATGAAGGTGAAGTAACTGATATTATTGGTCATGTTAATGATCCGGGAGTAGATATTTTATCTATTATTTATAAATATAGTATTAATATTGATTTCCCAGAAGAAGTTAAAGCTGAAGTAGCTAAGATGCCAATGGAAGTTAGAGATATTGATTTAAGAGATCGAAGGGATTTACGAGATCAAGTTATATTTACTATTGATGGTGATGATACTAAGGATATTGATGATGCAATTTCAATTAAGAAAATGAAAAATGGTCATTATGAATTAGGAGTACATATAGCTGATGTAAGTTATTATGTTAAAGAAGGTAGTCCTTTAGATAATGAAGCAATGGAAAGAGGAACAAGTGTTTATTTAGTAGATCGAGTTATTCCTATGTTACCTCATGAGTTATCTAATGGTATTTGTTCATTAAACCCTAATGTTGATAGATTGGCTGTTTCTTGTGTTATGGAATTTGATAATACTGGTAAACAATTAAATTATGAGATATTTCCTAGTGTTATAAAATCAAGAATTCAAATGACTTATAAGAAAGTTAATAGTATTTTAGAAGATAATAAAGTACCCGAAGGATACGAAGAGTTTGCTGATGATTTGAGACTTATGCAAGAATTAGCTGAAATACTTCGTAAGAGTAAGGTAAAAAGAGGATATATAGATTTTGATGTTGATGAAGCTAAGATATTAGTTGATGAAAATTGTGTTCCGACAGATGTTATATTAAGATATCGTGGAAAAGGTGAAAAACTGATTGAAGACTTTATGATTGCTGCTAATGAATGTGTCGCAACTCATATATATTTTATGAATTTACCTTTTGTATATCGTATCCATGAATATCCAAAAGAAGAAAAGATTAGAAGTTTCTTAGGATTTGTTAGTAACTTAGGTTATCATATTAATGGAAATATTAAAGATGTTAAACCAACTACAATGCAAAAGATTCTTGAGCAATTGAAAGATAAACCAGAGTATAAGATTCTATGTACTTTATTACTTAGAAGTATGCAGAAAGCAGTTTATAAACCAGAAAATTTAGGTCATTATGGACTAGCAAGTTCTTGTTATACACATTTTACTTCTCCAATTAGAAGATATCCTGATACAACTGTTCATAGATTATTACATACATATTTGTTTGATGGTAAAATAGATATGGGAACTATTAAGAAATGGGAAGAACGATTAATATATATTACAGAACATTCTTCAGAAAGAGAACGAGCTTCAGTTGATTGTGAAAGAGAAGTTGAAGATATGAAGATGGCTGAGTATATGGAAAAACATATTGGAGAAGAATATGAAGGAATGATTTCTTCAGTTACTAGCTTTGGTATGTTTGTAGAATTAGATAATTTAATAGAAGGATTAGTTCCAATTAAAGACATGGATGATTTCTTCCATTTTGATGAAGAAAGAATGACATTAACAGGAGAAAAAAGCCATGTTAAATATTCAATAGGTGAAAGAGTAGTAGTAAAAGTAGTAAGAGCATCAAAAGAGGATAAAACAATTGATTTTGAGGTTTTAAGAAAGGTAGAGTAGTATGGCAAAGAGAAAAGTAAAACTAAAGAAGAAAGCAAAGGGGTTAGTATTATTTGTTTTAATTGCTTTAGTTGGTCTTTGTGTCTATGGTACTTATAATAATAGACAAGAACCTAAAAAAGAAGAGCCTAAAAAAGTAGTTAAAAAAGAGAAACCTAAAGAGCCAAAGGAATACAATGCTAGGCTGTTTATGGTTGGAGATGCTTTGATTCATGATGGTGTATATAACGATGCTAAAAACGGTGATGGAAGTTATGACTTTAAACCAATGTTGGAGCTTTTGAAGCCAATTGCTTCAAAGTATGATTTAGCTTATTATAATCAAGAAACTATCTTAGGTGGTACTGAATTAGGTCTTTCTAATTATCCTAGATTTAATTCACCATATGAAGTAGGAGATGCTTTTATTGATGCTGGATTTAATTTAGTCTCTCTCGCAACTAATCACACTATGGATAAGAATGAGCAAGGTGTAATTAATTCAGTCAATTATTGGAAAAAGCACAAAGATAAGGTTGTTTATTCTGGACAATGGATTTCTGCAGAAGAAAGAGAAGCAGAAACAGCTGAGATACATGAAAAGAATGGTATAAAATACGCCTTTTTCTCATATACTACATGGACTAATGGTCTAGAAACACCATCTGGTAAAGAATATTTGAATAATGTTTATTCAGATGAAAAAGCGGCTGCTGATATAGCTAAAGTAAAAGATAAAGTTGATATTATTATGGTCGCAATGCATTGGGGAACTGAATACTCGTTAGGGGTGGATTCTTCTCAAGATAGAATAGCTAAATTCTTATCTGAACAAGGAGTTCAATTAATTATTGGAGCTCATCCTCACGTTGTAGAACCAGTTGAATATATTAATGATGGTAAGACTTTTGTTATATATTCGTTAGGTAATATTATTTCTGATCAAGAAGGAAATGAAAGACTTACTGGACTTATGATGAGTGTAAATATTAAGAAAGTAGTTAATGTTGATGATACAGTTACAGTAACTGTTGAAGATCCTCACGCAGAGCTTTCTTATACTAAATCATATTATAGAGGAAAGCGTAATTTTAAAGTTTACCCATATCCTCAATTAAATGATAGTTTATTAAATGGCTATCAGTCTTTACATGAAAAGTATAAAGGTGTAGTTAGCGAAAGATATCCTGAATTACAGTGGGGAATTACTGGAGAGTGATAGAATGGAAATTCTTAATCGAAAAGCAAAATTTGATTATTTTATAGAAGAAGAAATAGAAGCTGGAATAGTACTTACAGGTACTGAAATTAAGTCTATAAGAGCTGGTAAATGTAATATTAAAGATTGCTATGGAATAGTTAAAAATGGAGAGGTGTTTTTACTTAATATGTATATAGCTCCATATGAAGAGGGTAATATCTTTAATCACAGTGAAACTAGAAGTAGAAAATTATTATTACATAAGAAAGAGATTAAAAAGATTTCTCAAGCGATAAATGAACAAGGTTTGACTATTGTTCCATTAAAAGGATATTTTAAAGATAATAAGTTTAAGATCTTACTTGGTATCTGTAAGGGTAAAAAGAACTATGATAAGAGAGAAACTATTAAAGAAAGAGATATTAAGCGAGATGTTCTAAAAAATATTAAAAATTATAAATAAAAGTAGATATAACTATATCTACTTTTATATTGACTTTTATTTATAAAAAAATATAATAATAACCGAAGGAAGTGTAATTATGGGTATTTTTGGAAAAAAAGAAGTAAAAAAACCAACAGATTACGATAGAATATCTAGTTGGGCTAAATCTATTTTATATTATTTAGGTAAAGAAAAGAAAGAAATAACATATTCAATTGCACCAACTGCTAGATATTTTACGGATACATATTATGATGGCAATGGATTACATATTGTTTTTCCATGTCCTAGTCGTATGGTTTTAGGTAATTATAGTGGAATATACATTAATTTTAATGGAAGAAGAGTATTTGATGATAAAACTTATGAAAGAGGAGTATGGGAAGAAGTATTAGAAGCATTATATGAGGCTGCTCCAAAAATTAAAGAAAAAAATGATCAAGAAGCAAAAGAAAAAGAAAGATTGATAAACCATCAAAGAAGTTTACTTTCTCTTGTATCAGGTATAAAGCGTAGAAAATCAATCGATGACTTAGATCCAAGTATAAAAATAGAATCAAGGGAGAATGTATCAGGCTATTATGATGAATGGTTAAATAGTGTTAATTATAGAGTATACTACTTTGATGATTTAGTTTTTAATGCAAGCATATGTACATTTGATGATGATAAATACTATGAATATGTCCCTGGTCCATGGGAATATATACTTAAAGATTATAAAAGAAGAAAAGAAATAGAGGATAGGCGTAAAGCAGAAGAACAAGAAAGAGATTTTGCTCAAGAACAAATTAAGAAGTTAAGAAAGATGCGTTAAGGAATACACGGTATTCCTTTATTTTTTTATGAACATATGTTATAATATACATACATATGGGGCTGATATGGTTTCGACGGGAATAGTAGAGCATAGATGGCAAGTCGAATGTCCACGTTACGGGCACAAAAAAATAAATGCTAATAAGCTAAAATCTGCTGTAGCTAACATGTTTGGTGGAAACCAAGCTGTTGCTTACGCTCTTTAATAATACGAGCCAGCACTTCTTATAGTTTTACCTAGAAACTATATAGAGGTTCAAATTTATAGGTTATAGCTATCTTTTGTCTAGAAGATAGAAAGAATATTTAGACTGGTATATCTATTTGGTCGTTAATTACTTGATAGGTATATGAGAATAATTAGTTAACTAAGCTTGTAGAAGTTTATGTAGCTCTATTTTCGGACAGGGGTTCAATTCCCCTCAGTTCCACCAATATGTTTATAACAAACTATATAGTTTGTTTTTTTTTTATGTTATAATTTTTATAGGATGTGATGATATGGATATGAAGTTGTTTGCTCAAGCAATAATAAAATATATATGTGGTGTAATAATAGTTGGTTTATTAATATTTATACCAGCAGGATCATTTAATTATATTAATGGTTGGTTATTCATGGGATTATTATTTATACCAATGTTTATTGCAGGAATAATTATGTTTTTTACAAATCCAGAATTACTTAGAAGTAGATTAAATGCTAAAGAAAAAGAAACAGAACAGAAAGAAGTAGTATTATTAAGTGGCTTAATGTTTATAATTGGTTTTGTATTAGCTGGTCTAAATTATAAATATAATTGGATGAATATACCAGATAGTATTGTTATTATAGCTTCCATAGTATTTATAATAGCTTATTTATTATATGCAGAAGTATTAAGAGAGAATACTTTCTTATCTCGTACTATTGAAGTAAAAGATGATCAGAAAGTTGTTGATACAGGTTTATATGGGATAGTAAGGCACCCAATGTATTCTATAACTATTATATTGTTTTTAATGATACCAATAATTTTAAGATCTCCAATATCTTTTATAGTATTTCTTATGTATCCATTTATTATTATAAAAAGAGTAAATAATGAAGAAAAAGTATTAGAAAAAGATTTAAAAGGATATAAGGATTATCAGAAAAGAGTTAAATATAAATTAATTCCATTTATATGGTAGGTGATTAATATGGAAAAATATATGAATAGTAATAAATTTGGTGCTATTTCTTTAGGCTTAATTATTATAACTATTATTATGATAGTAATATGGTTATTGACTATTAACGGAGTAGTCTTTGTTCTAGGAACAATAACTCTGATTACTGCAATTCCTTTAACCATTATAGGATTGTTTAAAGATAATAAAAAATTACTATCAGTTATTAGTTTGAGTATTGCAATTGTAATTATTGTAGCTATACTGTTTTTTCTTTTTGTTTTATTGCCATTAGCAGTTAATGATGCAGTAGAAGGTATGCAAAATGCTTGGGGAATTGGTTCTAATTAAATGCAAGCATTAGTTTGCTTATTATTTGGTATAAAGCCAGTTTTTTGATATAATTTAATTGAGGTGGTTTTATGAAAGAATTAATAAATAAGAGTATTGGTGCTGCTATTTTAATAGGTCTAGGTAATTATGCTTTGTTGAAATTAGGTAATCCTATAGGGCCAGTAATATTTGCTTTAGGATTATTAGGCGTTTGTTATATGGGACAAAACTTATTCACAGGAAAGTGTGGGTTTCTATTTGCGGATTCTATTAAATTTAGTGATTTAATGATAATATTAGCTGTTAATTTATTAGCGGGATACTTAGTAGGTGTTATTTTCTCTTTTGCTGATAAAGAAATAGTCACTGCAGCAGTATCTAAAGTAGCTACATGGGAGTTTTCATTATCTTTCTTTATTAGAGCTATACTGTGTGGAGTTATTATGTATATCGCAGTTTTATTATATCGTAAAGGAACTCCATTAGGTATTATTTATGGAATACCATTATTTATCTTTTGTGGATTCCAACACTGTATTGCCAATATTATTACGTTAGGCGTTGCTTGTACATTACATTCTTCAATTATATTAGCTATTCTTGGTAATTTTATCGGTTCACTTATCATGTGGTATTTTTCAAAAGATATTAAAGTAACAAAAAAAGGTAATAAGAAACATGCTTAATAAAAAATTAATTATTAAAGTTAGTGGTCTTAATTCTAAAGAAGATGTTAATATTTTAAAGAATGAATTAAATAAAATTAAAGGTATTAAATCTATTAAAGTGTATTTAAAAAACAAAAAAGTGATTTTAAATCATGTTGATGATATTAACATTTTAGAATTAAAAAAAGGAATCGAAGATTTAGGATACAAATATATTGGGGTAGAATAATGGAAAAGTATAAAGAAATAGAACGTAGTATTATTAAAAAGTATCGTAAAGATATTTGGAGTAAATTTGTAAAAGCTATAATAGAGTATGAATTAATTAAAGAAAATGATAAGATTATGGTTTGTATTTCTGGTGGAAAAGATTCTTTTCTTTTAGCTAAATGCATGCAGGAGTTAGAGAGACATGGAAAATATCCTTTTAAAGCTTATTATGTTTGTATGAATCCCGGGTATAATGAAGATAATTTAGAACTTATTAAAGAAAATGCTAGGATTATGAATATTGATTTAGAAATCTTTGAAAGTGATATCTTTGATGTGGTTTCAGATATTGAGAAAAGCCCATGTTATTTGTGTGCTAGGATGCGCAGAGGCTGTTTATATAATAAAGCTAAAGAATTGGGATGTAATAAAATAGCTTTAGGTCATCATTTTGATGATGTTATTGAAACTACGCTTCTTTCAATGTTCTATGGAGCAGAAATTAAAACTATGATGCCTAAACTACATAGTGAAAATTTTAAAGGATTAGAGTTAATTAGGCCATTGCATATGGTAAAAGAAAGTGATATAAAGGCTTGGGCTAAAACAAATGATTTGAAATTTTTAAACTGTGCTTGTCGTTTTACTGAAAAAACAGCTAATAAGGAAGATGAAAGCAAAAGACTAGAAATGAAAAAATTAGTAGAAAAATTAAAGAAAGATAATCCGAATATAGATTATAATATTTATAAAGCTCTAGATAATGTTAATTTAAATTGTGTTATTGGTACTAAGAATGATGGTGAATATAAAAGATTCTTAGATAATTATGATAAAGATAACTAAAGTGAGGAGTGTAGTTATGGATGAAGAAATAAAAAAAATATATAAAGAAGCATTTTGCCAATTCTTAAATAAAAATATTGATATTAGTTCTTTTGACAAAAAGATAGAGGAATCTAACCTATATTTTGGAACCTCTAATGATATACTTTGTAATATTAATTCTAAGTATTTTTCACTTTTAAATAAATTCTATTTTAGCAAGCTTAGTGAAGAGGATTTAGTTACTTTGAGAAACAAAAAAGAAATAGATGATGAAGTACTGGAATTAGTTGAAAGAACTTATAAAGAATGTTTAAAAAAAGAAGGTGTATCCGGAGTTATGTATAATCCACCGCTTCCTAAACATTATGTAGATAATGGGAGTTTAGTATTAGAATTTGTATATGGAAAAAATACTAAAAAATTCTCAGATGATGAATATATTGAAATATATCGTCAACAGAAAAATTTTATTGATAATATGATAAAAGAAATAAAAAAAGAAGTGGCAGAAAAATTAGGAATTAATTGTGAAGTTTTTATTAGTAAGAGGGTGAGAACTAATGTTTAGTCCAAGTGGAGGATCATTATCAAATAAGGGTCAAAATAGGACATCTATGTCAGATGCTCTTAAAGACAGTAATGTTACTATTGACACAGAAGTATATCAAACGGAAGGAATAAATGATGTTTCGCAAAGTATTTCGGATGTTTCTAGTAAGATGGGAGACCGACTAGTTATGGAAACGGTTGATTTTGATGACATGATTGATCCAACTAAACTTAACATTCCCGAAGGTGATTGGATGTTTGGAGATGAAGCTAAAAGTACTGTCCAATATGGTGGTGATCAAAGAAGATTAAAGGATGCATTTGAATTATATGCTAAAGATCCTAAAACAATGGAAATAATTAATAAATATTATCAAGATGTTGATATGGAAGATTTACAATTATTATTTGATAAAATGGAAAATGTAGGTTGTGGTTATATGGCAGTAGTTGATACCATATTTGCTGAATATGGAAATAAATCACCCGAAGAATTTTCTAAAAAGTTTGGTTTTGATCCAACTATAGTAAGACACAATAATACATTAGATAAAGACGTAACATTTTATAATTATGATTATTTATTCTTAGACTTTTTCTTGTATCACGCAAAAACAAAAGGATATACTACAATCGAAGAAGTCTATGGAAATATTGAAGAGATTACAGCATTAGGGGATCAAGAAACAGATGTCCAAATTGAAGAAACTGGTATGGATGGAACATATGAGAGTGAAGTAGCCAAGATATTTACTAATTATTTGAACGAAAAAGGTATAGAGGTAAAAACTATTACGAGTGATGATTTTGACGCGCATAATTTGAAACTTGATAGTAACACTATTAATAATCTTTTAAGAAATGGTAGTAAAATAGTAGTGGGTGGAGAAGATTTTGCTCTTTATGAACCAACTGATATTAATGATAATGGTCATTTAGATGATGTTTATGCTGGAAATGTAGCACCCCATACTATGTATTTAGTTGGTACGACTAATGATCCTGAGAAAATAGTTGTATCTAGTTGGGGAGAAGAATACGTTATGAATCTTGCAGATATTACCGATTTTGTTGTCTATGATTATAATTAATTGATATGATTAGCTGAATTAACTAGTATACTTATTGTTAGTTTGTTTGGCTATTTTTTTTTGCTTTTACATATACTTTATTGGGTGATTAAATGAATTATACAGTTAAAGCTGGAGATACTTTGTGGGGTATAAGTAACCAATATGGAGTATCTGTTACAGAATTGGCTCAATTAAATAATGTAACTGCTGAAACTTTGAAAGTAGGACAAATATTAAAGATACCTACTGATACTGGAACTAATCCAGATAATATGTTTATGTATACAGTTAAAAAAGGAGATACATTATGGTCAATAGCTAGGGTATATGGTACTAGTGTAGATCAAATAAAAAAACTTAATTATTTTACTAGTAATGACTTATATGTAGGACAAGTGATTAGAATACCAGAAATATATACTAAAGAAGAAGATATGTATGTACCACAGTTTATTAATTATACAGTTAAAAAGGGAGATAACTTATATTCTATTGCTAGGCAATATAATATTTCGATAGATACTTTGATTAATGATAATGCATTAAAAACTAATACTTTGTCAGTTGGTCAAAATCTAAAAATTAGAACTGAGAATATTGAAATTGTTGAAGAATGTTTTGGAGAAGAATATACCCCAGAAATTACTAAAACATATATAGTTAAAAGGGGAGATAGTCTCTATTCGATAGCTAAAGCATATAATACTAGTGTAAGTGAGATTAAGAATTTAAATAATTTAACTAGTAATACTTTAAATATTGGTCAAATCTTAAAGATGCCTTCTACTAATACATATGTAGTTCAAAAAGGCGATAGTTTGTATTCGATAGCTAAAAAATATAATACTACAGTAGATAATTTAAAAAAGAATAATAATCTTACTACTAATAACTTGTATATTGGACAAGTATTAAGGATATAGGAGATTAATATGAATTTAAATGAGTTTATGAAAACAAAGTCTTATGAAGACTTTATAAAGGATAATCCTGGAAAGGGTAATTTAAAAATAAGAGCTTATGCAGCTAGTGAAGCTTTACCTGTCAGTGATTTAAATATTGTAGTCAGTTCAATAATTAACAATCAGAAAGTTATTTTCTTTGAAGGGAAAACAGATACTTCTGGTATGGTAAATACTATTTCTTTACCAGCTCCTAAGTTAAATCTTAATAATTTAGACGTACCAATTACTACCAAATATGAAATAGATGCTTTCTTTGAAAATAAGCTGGATAAAAGAATTTACTATGTAAATATGTATGATGGAATATGTGTAGTACAAAATATTAATTATACTCCAGGAGGAGATTATGTCAGTTAGATATCCAATTGTACCTAGAAATATTACAGTTCATTTAGGTAAACCTAGTGATAATGCTCAAAACATTACAGTTTCATTTATTGATTATATTTCTAATGTAGCTTCTTCAGAATTGTACCCGACATGGCCTAGAAATGCTTTAATAGCTAATATTTATTGTATTATTTCTTTTGCTATGAACAGAATTTATAATGAATGGTATCGTAGTAAAGGCTATAACTTTGATATTACTTCTTCATCTGCTTATGATCAAGCTTATGTTAAGGATCGTTCTACCTATGAAAATATTAATAATATTGTGGAAGAGATATTTAACAACTATGTGGTAAAAGGTAATGGTATACAGCCTTATTTTACAAGATATTGTGATGGAAGAAATACTACTTGTGATGGGTTATCACAATGGGGGAGTGTAGAATTAGCAAATCAAGGTATGACACCATTGAATATTTTAAAGAAATATTATGGCAATGATGTTTCTATTAAATATGATGCTCCTGTAGGAGATAATACTGGGGGATATCCTGGAGTAGAAATTACTTATGGTAGCGTAGGTAATCCAGTTTTAGCTATTCAAAGAGATTTACGAAGAATAAGAAAAAACTATCCAGCTATACCTAATATTACTGATACTTATGGGATTTATAATGATGAAACTGTGAATGCAGTTAAAAAATTTCAAGAAATATTTAGTTTACCAGTAACTGGAAAAGTAGATAAAGCAACATGGTACAAAATAAAGTATATTTATACTAGTGTAAAAAAACTAGCAGACTTATATTCTGAAGGATTAAGTATGGATGAAGCTACTTTTCGTTATGAAGATGAATTAAATTATGGAGATACAGGTATTGAAGTAGAGCATATTCATTATTATTTGGATGCGATTGCTTTTTTAGATCCAGATATTCCTAGATTACCAACTAATTCTATTTATAATGATAACTCAATTGCTATAGTAAAAGCTTTTCAAGAAAAGTATAAATTACCAGTAACAGGAATATTTACTTATAAAGATTGGAAAGTATTAAAGGAAGTTTATAATAAAATACTAAAGTCTTTCGATAGTGAATATCAAAGCTATATTGATGATTTATATCCTGATTATTTTTTAGTAAGAGGAGTCAGTGGTACAGATGTTAGAAGATTTCAAAAATTTTTATTAAATATCTGTCGATATGATCATTCTATACCGGGGGTTAGAGTCAATGGTACTTTTGATGAATTAACTGAAAAATCGGTAAAGAAATTACAAAAAGACTATGGTTTTGACGTAAATGGAATAGTAGGGCCTCTACTATGGAGAAAGGTTGTGGAGCTTTCAAAAAGATGAATTTATTTGTATAAAATTTTAATTCTTGATAAATACTATTAGCAGGAAGTTTTTGACTTATAAGTCATTTTATGTTATAATAGTAGGCATTCGAGGAGGAAAATAGATATGAATACTATTGATTTACCGTCGAAGAAGTTAATGATATTTAAAATCATTTCTTTGGTGGTGATATCATCGATTATGGTGATTAGTTGCTATGTGTATCACAAATATGATACATATAAGAGTATCAAGGTGGTTGTGAATAAAGAGGCAGCAGTTGAATATGGAAGTGCTAACTACGATATAAACAAACTAATTAAAAAAGTCGAAGGGGAAATCGTATCTGTAAAACAAGATATCGATACAAATAAAATAGGTGAGCAAGAAGTAGTTGTAGAAGTTAAGAAAGAGAATGTTGTTAAAGAAGTAGCGTTCTTAGTAAATGTAGTTGATACAATTGCTCCGGATATTAATATAAAAGAAGAGAAAGTAACTATTACTGAAGGTGATAATTATGATCTTACTACTAATATTAATTCTGTAACTGATTTAGTAGATGGTGATATTGCTTATTCTAATGAAGTGACAGAGGATAGTAATTTCTATTATGACTTTAGTTATGGAGAAGATATTGATAATGTTGGTGAACATGAAGTAATAGTAAATGCAAAAGATAAAAGTGGTAATATTAATCAAATTAAGTTTATTCTGGAAGTAAAAGCTAAACCAGAATATAGAATTAGTATTCCAGTAAATGCAAATGCACCAGCTAATGGTGTTGGAGGAGATTTAGTTTCTATTGCTTATTCATTAATAGGTGCTCCATATATTTCAGGGTCAAATGGACCATATGGATTTGACTGTAGTGGATTTGTACAATACGTATATTCCAGAGTAGGAAAGAGTGTTAGTAGAAGTTCATATACTCAAGCATATGATGGTGTAGCTGTAAGTTATGAAAATGCTCAACCTGGTGATATTTTGAACTGGGGGCATGGAGGAGCTGTTACTCATTCAGCATTATATGTTGGAAACGGTTTAATGATTCATGCTACTAATCCATCACAAGGTGTTATGTTAAGTAACGTAGCTGCATGGCAAAATGGATCAATTGATAAATTGATGGGTGTCAGAAGAATACCGTAGACTTAAGACTATATTAATATAGTCTTTTTTTATGTATAAATAAGTAATAACTGGTTATTCTAATGATAGGAGGTAATAAAATGGAAACAATGCAGAAAATGCTATTAGTTATAACAATTGTAGGAGCAATTAATTGGGGATTAATTGGTATTTTAGATGTTAATTTAGTTGCTCTACTGTTTGGTAAAATGACTTTTTTTACTAGAGTTATTTATACTTTAGTTGGAGTATGTGGGCTAGTAAATATAGGTATTTTATTAGGACATTTGGACTTTAAAAATGATTAAAGTCTTTTTTTTTGCCTTGAAATATGGTAAATTTGATGTAGGGGGCATAATATGAAATACTATGTAGATCTAGCATTAAGAAAATGCAAGAAACCAATTGAAAGAGAAATGCTATATCTAAAGGTAGCAGAATTAATTAGTTTGGAAGTAAAGGATTATGCTGGACTTTCTAGTGATGACAAGAATAAAATAGATGAAATCGTCGAAAAAGGGTTAAACAGTTATGAATATATTGAAAATAATAGTGGTAAGATCTCATCTATTATAAAGACTTCTTTTAGAGTTGGTCGTTTTTATGGCAACAAGAATAAGGAAGGATTTGTTATCTCTAGGAATTTTTTTGTGAATAAAGAAGGACAGAGTTTTACTACTGAGGATAAGTATTCAATTGATAAAAACAATTGTAATGGTGCAATTGATGGAGACGAAGTACTTATAGATATTGGGGGTAATGGTGTTAAACCAAGAGTTGTAGATATACTTGATAGAAACCTAGAAAATATTGTTGGGGAAGTTGTAAGACAAGGATATAGTTATTTTGTTAAGCCTATTGATAAGAAAAAACAAGGGTTAAATATCGCATTAAAAGGAGAAGCAATTGAAGGCCAAAGAGTAGCGGTTAAATTAGTTGAACAAACTAGTGATGACTTCTACATAGGAGAAATAACAAGAGTATTTAATCATAAAGATGATCCTGATCAAGATATTCTTTGGGAAGCTTTTAAATGTGGTATAGATGATCACTTTAGTTCGAAATCGCTAGAACAAGTAAAACGTATGCCTACCAGTGTTTTAGATAGTGATAAAATCGGAAGAGAAGATTTAACTAATTGGAAGATATTTACTATTGATGGAGCAGATACAAAGGATATTGATGATGCCTTAAGTTGTAGAAAATTACCTAATGGTAATTATGAAGTTGGCGTACATATCGCAGATGTTAGTCATTATATACCAGAAAATTCTCCACTGGATAAAGATGCTTATACGAAAAGTAATAGTAATTATTTAGCTAATAAAGTAATACCTATGTTACCTCATGAGTTATCTAATGGTATTTGTTCATTAAATCCATATGTAGAAAGACTTGCGATGAGTTGCATTATGGAACTAAATCAAGATGGAGAAGTAATTAATTATCGTATTACTCCAACAGTTATTAAGTCTAATACGAAAATGACCTATGATGCTGTAAATGGTATTTTAAAAGATAATATTGTGCCTGAAGAATATAAAGATTTTGAAGAAGAACTACGTACTTTAAATATAATAGCTTTGTTACTTCGCAAGAATCGTATTCTTAATGGAGCAGTTGAATTTAATAAACCAGAATTGAAACCTATTTATAGTGAAAAAGGAAAGATAGATTCATTTTCTATGAGAATTCAAGATTTGGGTGAAAACTTAATTGAAGAATTCATGATTCTAGCAAATGAAACAGTAGATAAACATTTATCTAAAAGAGGATATCCATGTTTACATAGAATACATGGTATACCAAATGAAGAAAAATTGTTTGATTATTTATGTATGTTAGATGCGATAAGTTTACCTTTTGAGTATAATGCTAAGGAATGTGCTAATTCAAGGGAAATAATGCAAAAATTAGTTGAGCATGTTAGTGATACTGGTAGATTATCTACAATGCTATCAAGTAGATTAATTCGTTGTATGTCTAGAGCTAAATATAGTCCTGTTAATATTGGACATAGTGGATTAGCTAAACAGTATTATTGTCATTTTACTTCACCAATTAGAAGATATTCTGATTTAACTGTACACCGTATTTTAAAAGATTGTGCTCTTAATGATCATGCAAAAGCAAAGAGAAAAGCTAAGAAATGGGAACAAAAATTACCTGATATAGGTATGCAGACATCTAGAATGGAAAAAATTGCTGATGAAGCAGAACAACAAGTTCTTTATATGAAATGTGCTGAATATATGAAAGAACATGTTGGAGAAGAATATAGAGGTACAGTTATTGGTGTTTCAAATCATGGACTTCAAATTCAACTAGATAACTTAGTAGAAGGTAAAGTAAGAATGAGAAATTTAAGTGGTAATTATGCTTATAATCCTAATACATATACTTTAATATCTTTAGATGGAAAAGAAGATTATTATATTGGAGATAGATTATTAGTAAAGGTAAAATTTGCTTCAAAAGAAGACAAGTTTATTGATTTTTCAGTTTCAAAAAAGCTAGAAGAGAATTTAATTGATGATATAAATAATACTAATGTTATGGTTAAAAAGATGGCTAGAAGAAAGCTGGAAGATAATCGTTATAAGAAAAAGCATTGATAAATTGCATGAATTGTAGTATAATATGTACTCATTAAGGGGGTATATTTGTGTCATACAAGTATAGTGCAAACCAATGTGGTAGTTGTTATTGGTTAAAAGATAAAGATGATGATAATGTATTATTTGATGGACCAGATTATATTAAAGGACATTGTATAGAAATGGGTTGCTTTTATTATCCTGATGATGGTATTTGCAATAGTTATCGTAGTAGAGATTATGTAGGAAGCAGTTGCTATATAACTACAATGGTTTGTAGTGTCTTAGGATTTGCGGATAACTGTGAAGTTATGAACACTTTAAGAGGATTCAGAAAAGAAGTATTACAAAAAGATGAAAAATATGCACCAGTTCTATTTGAATATGATAGTGTTGGTCCAGTTATTGCTAAGAAATTAGCAGAAGAAGATAAAGATATAGTTAGTGGAATTTATACCTCATTCTTAGAACCAATTGCTAACTTAATTAAAGCTAAAAATACAGAGCAAGCTGTTGAAAAGTATGAGCTTATGACTAATTCATTAAAAGAGTATTATGCAATAGATTGCACTGAAGATATTAGTAAAGAATATGATTATACTGTTGGTGGTCATGGAGTTAAAAAATTAACAAGATTTAGAAATACAATTTAAGAACACTTAGTGTTCTTTTTTCATGGAATTTGGTTGCTAAAAAGATCATAAAATGTTATCATAATATTAAGTATGGGGTAAGAAAAGTGATATTGGCTTTTTTTATCTACAAAACAAGTTAGGAGATGACGTGATGGTAATAACTATGTCTGATATATTAACTATAGTAAGAAAAATAGTAGATATTTCATTAGTATGGTTTATATTTTATTATATTTTGAAGAATATTAAGAATAATGTTAAATTATCTTTGATTTTTAAAGGAGTAGCTTTTGTAATAGTTTTAAAGCTTATAAGTGATAAACTTGGTTTTGTAACTGTTGGATACTTACTTGATTATATTATTCAATGGGGACCAGTTGCTTTGATTATTATCTTTCAACCAGAAATACGTACTATACTTGAGCAATTAGGTAGAAGCCAATTACTAGGAAGACATAAGGTTTTAACAGTAGATGAAAGAGAGCATATGGTTTATGAAATGATTAATGCAATTGACTATCTAAGGAAAGAAAGAATAGGAGCATTAATTGTTATTGAAAGAGATATAAGTTTAGGAAACTATATTGATAAAGCTAAAAAATTATATGCAGATTTATCTAGTGATTTATTAATTGCTATATTCTATGAAGGTAATCCATTACATGATGGTGGTGTAATTATTCAAGGAGATAGAATAACTTGTGCTGGAGCAGTATTCCCTACAAGTAATAGTTCTAAGCTTAATAGACGTTTAGGAACTAGACATAGAGCTGCTTTAGGATTAGCAGAAGAAACTGATGCTATTTGTATCGTAGTTTCTGAAGAGACAGGAAGAGTATCAATAGCACTAAAAGGTGAAATGCTATATAATTTAACACTTGATGATGTTAGAATGATGCTAATTGATGAGTTAAAACCAAAACAAGATGCGGATTATGAAGAAGAAATAGATGAGGAAGAGATATATGAAGAAGATAGGTAAGATGATAATGAAGCTATTTCGTCATATTGGATTATTCTTTGATAAATGGTTAATAACTCCAATTACGAAATTGATTCTAAAAATAATGAATTTAGGAAAATCACTAGTTAAGAGTTTTGATAAAATATCAGGAAAAAAATCAACTTTATTGGTAGTTAGTTTAATCTTAGCTTTTGGTGTGTTTGTAGTGATTGATAGAGAATCTAATGTAATGATTGATCAATATGCAGAGATTCTATATAATCAACCAGTTACAGCTGTTTATAATGAAGAATTATATGTAATCGAAGGATTACCAAAGACTGTAGATATAACACTAATTGGACAAAGAAGACATATCTTTTTAGCAAAGCAATCTCCTTCTAAAGGAGTATCAGTTGATTTAACTGGAAAGAAACCAGGAAATCATAGAGTAGAGTTAAGATATACTCAGAGATTAAAATCATTGGATTATAAACTAGATCCTTCACAAGTAACAGTTACTATTTATGAGAAGGTTAGTGAGAATAGAGCTTTAACTTATGATGTATTACATCAAGAGAGTTTAGATAGTAAGTTATATATAAGTAATGTTGAAATTGATCGTTCAGAAGTAATAATTAAAGGAGCACAATATAAATTAGATAAGGTTGCTGCCGTTAAGGCATTAGTTGATGTTAATAACATTCCTAATCCAAAGGCAGGAGAAATAACAGTTAAAGATATTCCTTTAGTTGCTTATGATAATGATGGTAAGATTGTAGATGTAGAAATTGTTCCTAAAACAGTTGCTGCTAATATTACAATTACTTCACCAAGTAAAGAAATACCAGTAAGAGTAGTTCCAAAAGGAGATTTAGCTTTCGGTAAATCTATTAAATCAATGGATGCAAGTCTATCTAAGATTACAGTATATGGTTCACAAGAAGCAATAGATGCTATTGAGCAATTAGAAGTAGAAATTGACGTTAAAGGTTTAGACAAAGATAAAGAATTTAATGTTACATTGAAGAAACCTAAAGGAATAACAGAATTAAGTTCTAAGACTATGACTATTAAGGTTGTACTGGATAATTCATCTAGTAAAGAGATCGAAAATATCTCGGTTCAATCAATGAATTTAGAGAGTAATCTTAAAGTACAGGCATTATCAGATGAAGACAGACAGGTTACAGTTGTAGTTAAAGGTAGTGCTGATGCTATTAAAGATGTTCAAGCTTCAGATATAACAGCATACATAGATCTAAAGGACTATGGTGTTGGTGAGCATGAAGTAGAAGTAAAAGTTACTGGAACTGACTTAAGACTAGATTATTCATCAAAGACTAAGAAAGTAAAAGTAAGAATATCAGAAAAGTGATCTTAATGATCACTTTTTTTTGTACTAATATTAGTTTTTATTCATATACTTAATTAGAAAAGGAGCATATTATGAAAAAAATATTATTAGTTATTATCTTTTTTTGTTTATTCTTAACTGGTTGTAATAAATATAATCAAAAGAATATCGTTGAGGATATGAATAAGAAAATAAAGAATGGTTACAAGTTATCTGGAAATCTTAGTGTAGTAAATAATGATGAGACATATGATTATACTGTTGATGTATCATATAATAAAGGTTATTATAAAGTAGTTTTAAAGAATACGCTTAATGATCAAAAACAAGTGATATTGAAGAATAAAGAAGGAGTGTATTTATTGACTCCGGCACTTAATAAGAGTTTTCGTTTTCAAAGTGATTGGCCTTATAATAATTCCCAAATATATTTATTAGATATGCTTATTAATGATATTAAGAGTGATAAGAAGGCTGTTGTTAAAACTAACAATAATGAAATAATTATTGAAACAAAGGTTAATTATCCAAATAATAATAGTTTGAAAAGGCAAAAGATCGTTTTAGACAAGAAACTTAAGCCAAAAGCAGTAAAGGTTTATGATAAAGATGGAATAGAGAAAATGAATATAAAATTTAATAAAGTTAGTTATTCTCCTAAGTTAACTAAAGATGAATTTAATATTGATAAATTAGTTAGTAAGAAAAACACTGAAACTACTAAAACTGGTAAATTAGAAGATATTGTTTATCCATTATTTTTGCCTACTGGTACTAAATTAACCAAAGAAGAAAAAATAGAAAAGCAAAATGGTGAGCGAGTAATAATGAACTATGATGGAGAAAAATCATTTCTATTAGTAGAAGAAACGACTGAGGTATTTAATGAATTTACTGTTATTCCCACAATTGGTGAACCATATCAATTAATGGATACTTTAGGTGTTATGACTAATAATTCATTATCATGGACTAGTTCAGGAATTGATTATTATTTAGTTAGTGATGTTATGGATACAACTGAACTTATTGAAATTGCTGAATCTATTACTGGTACTATTTCTTCTAAATAATAGACTTAATAAGATTTATTGTGATATAATCACTTTAGGTGATTAGAAATGGCAAATAGACAGACAAGAAGAAAAGAACAAAAGAAGAAGAAAAAGGAAGAGGCTATTGAAGAAATAAAATTAACTAAGGATGAAATTCTAAATAAAGCAATGATTGCTTTAGTAGTAATATGTATCTTAGGACTATTCTATTTATTAACAATTTATATTACTAATAAACATACTGAGAAAGATGATACTGAAGAAAAAACTGAAACTAGTGAAGTATCAATTGATTATGATAAGATATTAATTGGAAAAACTTTTTCAATGAGTGACTCTGATTATATAGTAGTATTATATGAAAAAGACAGTGATGCAGTTTCTAGTATCTATAGTGAATTAATTTCTTCATATAAAGAAAAAGAAGATCATTTACCAATATATTATGTAGATATGAGTAATAGTTTTAATAAGAAATATAGTACTACAGAAGAATCTAATAAGAATCCTACTAAAGCTTCTGAATTATCAATTAATGGTCCTACATTAGTTAGAATTACTGATAAAAAATTAGTTGATTATTTAGAGGGAGAAGAATCTATTCGTAATTATTTAAGTTAAAAGACATTAGTCTTTTTTCTTTTTGAAAGAGAGTTTGACAAATAGTAAATCTTATTATATATTTAGTTAGGATAGGATAATGTTATTAGTAGGTGATGATTATGAAGAAAAATAAGAAGAAAAAGAATAAAAGAAAAAAGCAAGATTTAATAACTGCTTTTAAAAAGAAATTCTTTCCTAGCAAATATGAAGATGTAGATAGTACTTTTTCTATTTTTGAAGTAATTATCATCATTATAATTTCAATCTTATTTGGAGTTATCTTAGGATATATAATTACTGGAAGTAAGAGTTCTGCTAGTGATAAGAACTTGCGTGAAATAGTAAATGTATATAATAATATTACACATAATTATTATGGAGATTATAATAAAGATAAACTAAGTGATGCAGCTGTTAAGGGAATGATAGAGTCATTAAATGATCCTTATACTAATTATATGGATAGTACTACTGCAAAGGATTTTAATAAGACTGTTGATGGTTCTTTTGTAGGAGTAGGGGTAACAGTTATGTGTCAGGAAGATGGTTATCATAAAATTATTGAAGTTATGAAAGATACTCCTGCTGAGAAAGCTGGCCTTGAAGTAGATGATATTCTTATGGAAGTAAATGGCAAAGATATTGTTGAAAATCCAAAAGCTTTTGATAATATTACTAAAGGAAAAGTTGGTTCTAAAGTAAAACTTACTATCAAAAGAGGCAATGAGAAGAAAGTATATACTATAAAAAGAGGAGTCATTGAGATTCAAAGTGTTAGTAATCATGTTTTTGATTATGAAGATTTAAAGATCGGATATGTCAAAATAGATAATGTTGCTTCTAATACATATAATCAGTTTAAGAAGGCAATGAATAGATTTGATAGAAATAGAATTGATGCATTAGTAATTGATGTTAGAAATAATCCTGGTGGTCATTTAAAACAAACTCGTGAAATATTAAGTATTTTCTTTGATAGAAAGACTGTTTTATATCAAATTAAAACTAAGGATAGTACTAAGAAAGTTTATGCATTAAACAGTGGTACTAAGAGTTATCCAGTTGCAGTATTAGTTAATAGTGGAAGTGCTTCTGCAGCTGAGATATTAGCTTCTGCATTTAAAGATAATTATGAGAAAGCTATCGTTGTAGGAACAGCTACTTATGGAAAGGGAACAGTTCAAAAATCTCAATTATTAAGTAGTGGTAATAGTATTAAATATACTACAGAAAAATGGTTAACTTCTAAGGGTGAATGGTTGGAAGCAAACGGTGTAGAACCAGATTTAGTTGTTTCTGCTACAGAAGAGTATTATAAAAATCCTACATATGATAATGATGTTCAATTACAAGAAGCTTTAAAGAGCATTAAAGAGTCTAATAAATAGACTCTTTTTTTATACAATTAATAATTAATTGATAGCCATTATGTTTAGGACTACAAGTCGTAAGAATTAATTGATCATTATCTTCTTTATTAATATTTATATATCCATCTTTCTTTTGTTCAAAGATATCTTTTACAAAATAAATATAAGTTTTATTATTATATTTTACTTTTATTTCATCGTTTAGTTTTAAATCATCTAAATGTTCAAAATAAGCTATTTTGCCTTCTCCTGAATGTGCTGCTAAGATAAGTAAATCTGGGAATGTAGATTCTTTAAGAATAGTTATATGCTCTTCTATATTATTTCTTGGACTATCTATGTTATATAAATTCTCATTTATATTAATTTTTTTAATTTTTAAAGTACCAATTGGTTTTTCCTTAGAGACATTAATGTTGGGAATAGTTATTTCTTGAGCAGATATCTTAATTATAGAACAAGGAAGTAATAATAATAGAATTATTACTAAGATTAGATATATTCTTTTTATCATAATAAGATTATTATGATTTGAAATATTAATTGTAGAAGACTTAATTTATTACTAGTATGAGTATTTGGTACTGGTATTCTTAAATCTTTTAATTCTATTTTTTCTGGAGTAGTATTATTTACTTCAATAGTAAATGGCTCTACTTTGGAATAACCTTCTTTGGAATTTAGTTGAATTACTTTGTATTTACCATAGGGAAGTTTTAATTCTATTATTCCATGTTCATTAGTAATAACAGTATCAATTAATTCATTTTTATTATTGAAGATATTAAAACTAATATCTTGTTCATTCATTAGATTATTATTATCTCCATATTTCTTTTCAATAGTTATTTCTTTTTCAATTACTTTGTTTTCTAATACTAATTGAATAACAGGATTATCTTCAGTTAAATTGATTTCATATTTATTAGTATCTAATGTATAACCAACTCCTGGAGTATCTTCGATTAAGTAATATTTACCAAAATTGAGATTATTTAAGACTGCTTGGTTATCTTTAATGGTAAAAGTATTAATTAAATTATCATTAGTATCATATAGTTTATATATAGCTCTATCTAAACTAGCTTCTCCGGTTGGTATTGTAGACTGAGTATCTTTATCTATTTTAGATAATTCTATTTTTGTATTCATTACTTTTACTTTAAAGCTTGCTTGTAAGTCACTTAAATCACCTGTTTCCATAAGATTTTGACTTTCATTTGACTGATAGAATATTGTTGGATGATTATAGAAATTATCTTGCTTAGTAAATGTATAAGTATATTCACCACTTCTAAGATTGTCTAAGATAATTCTATTATCGATTAAATTAATATCATTAGACTTGAAACTACTTATTACGTTATTATGGTCTTCGATAATGAGTTTATTTCCTTCAACAATTGTATAGCTAGTATTATTAAAGGATGGCAATGTTTCATATTCTCTTATTAGATTATTTACTTCTTGTATTTCATTTTGATATAGATTAATTCTATTACCATTTAAAACATCAGTAAAATAATAATCATTTATTGGATCAGCTGCTTGCCAAATCATCATTTGGGTAATTGCATACCATTTCATAGTTATATGATCTTTATATCCATGACCAAAATGAGCTATTTTAGAGATTCTATCTATTTGCTCTGGTGTTAAGTTTCTTGGTGTAATAGTAGGAGAATAAGGCTTAGATTCATCAAAAAATCTAAAAGGTTCTAAACAGAAAGCCATTTTATTAGTACCTGATTCTCTGAATACACGAGCTTGTTGGTATAGAGTAGTATTAGTAGAAACTTGATGTTTATTCATATAAATATCACTAATGTACTCAGCTTCATAGAAACTCTCTGCATGAACAGTAGTAATAAAAATATTGCTTAAAAATATACTAAAGAAAAACATTAAGAAAAATTTAAATTTGTTTATAATATCCCTCCTTTTTTTCTTAATGTTTCCAAGAATAGCACTAATAGTTTTATTGTGCAAATGACTAATTATTAATTTTTAGATATATTTTATAAGTAATTTTAATAATTTATATAGTGAAATTTAAAAATTATAGTATGTATCAAATATGAAATAAAAACTTTATAATATATGTTATAATATTGTGTGAGGTGATATCATGGATGATATTGAAATATCAAAGAATAGTAAAAAAGACAACATTATTGATGTAGCTAAAAGTATTGGGATAGATAAAAAAGATTTAATTCTGTATGGAGATTATAAAGCAAAGATTAAAATGAATTTGGATAATCCTAAAGGAAAGCTAATCTTAGTAACAGCTATTAGTCCAACTCCTTTTGGTGAAGGTAAAACAACTGTTAGTATTGGACTTAGCGATGCCTTACATAAGATGGATAAGAGAGTAATAGCTACTTTAAGGGAACCTTCTATGGGACCTGTATTTGGTATGAAAGGTGGAGCTACTGGTGGAGGGTATTCTCAAGTAGTACCAATGGATGAGATTAATCTTCATTTTACTGGTGATTTTCATGCGATTACTTCAGCAAATAATTTAATTAGCGCAGCTATTGATAATCATATTTATTTTGGTAATGAATTGGATATTAAAGAGGTTACTTTTAACCGTTGTTTAGATGTTAATGATAGAGCGTTAAGAAAAGTTGATTTAGGTACTAGAAGTGACTCTTTCTCAATTACATCTGCAAGTGAAATAATGGCTTTATTTTGTTTAGCAACTTCCCTTGATGATTTGAGAGAGAGATTAGCTAATGTTATAGTTGGAATTAACAGTAAGGGTGAATATGTATATGTTAGAGATTTACATATAGAAGGATCTTTAGTAGCTTTATTAAAAGACGCTCTATACCCAAACTTGGTTCAAACATTAGAACATACTCCAGTATTAATACATGGAGGGCCTTTTGCTAATATAGCTCATGGGTGTAATAGTATTATTGCAACTAAAACAGCTTTATCTTTAGCAGATTATGTAGTTACTGAAGCTGGTTTTGGAGCTGATTTAGGAGCCGAAAAATTCTTTAATATAAAATGTCGTATTGGGAACTTAAAACCTGATACAGCAGTCTTGGTCGCAACTGTTAAGGCATTGAAGTATCATGGTGGTGTTTCTAAAGAGAATATTTTCGAAGAAAACTATGACGCTTTAAAAGATGGTTTAGCTAATTTAGATAAGCACTATGATAATTTAAAGAAATTTGGAGTAAACGTAGTTGTTTGTTTAAATAAATATGATACTGATACTTTAGAAGAAATAGATTTAATAAGAAAGCATTGTGAAGATAATAATTATGAATTTGCAATTAGTAGTGCTTATAGTGATGGTGGAGAAGGAGCTATGGAATTAGCTAATAAGGTTCTAGCTATGGGTAATAATGATTTTAAATTCTTATATGATACTGAATTAGATATTGTTGAAAAGATAAATATTATTTGTAAGGAAATATATGGAGCAACTAAAGTTAATATAAGTGATGAAATCATGAGCAAAATAAAAGACATTAATAACAACAAAATGTCTAATCTTCCAATTTGTGTAGCTAAAACACAATATTCTTTCTCTGATGATGCTAAAAAAGTTGGAGTACCAACTGATTTTGAAGTAAATGTTCAAGATGTAAGATTATATGGAGGAGCAAAGTTCATTACAGTGTTACTAGGTAACATTATGGTAATGCCGGGATTATCTAGAAAACCAAACTGTGAATTAATAGATGTTGTAGATGGAGAAATAATTAATTTAAGTTAAAAAAAGAAACTACTGAGTAGTTTCTTTTGTTTTACAAGTTTTAGTTGCTGCATCATATTCTTTGCTTAGATCAGAACATACGCAATTGCCATCTTTTTCTGGTGCTTCTGCTGGACATGCTTCAGTAGTTTTAGTTTTAATAGTAGGACCAAGAGCTTGAATTATTATTTTACCTTGGTATTTAGTACCTTTATAAGTAATGTAATAATCATAAGTACCCTCAGTAGCAGCATCTACTTTAGATAAGTCTAAAGTTAAATTATTATATACTTCATCAGTAATAGTTTCATTAATATATGATCTAGGATTTGTTGATAAAGAATCTCCTACTTTTAATGTGATTTGTTTTAAAGTAAATGTCACATTAGGTAATTCTTTTTCTTTTACTGTTATTTTACCAATATACTTTTTCTTTTTATAAGTAATTGTATAGTTATAATCTCCAGCTTGATTAATGTTTACCAAAGATGTATCTAATTTTAATGATTTTAATACTTTTTCATCCATTTTATCAGGATTTTCTAAATAATCATTAACATTAACACTAATTGGATTATTAATCTCAATTGTTATATTTTTAAGCTTAATTTCATTAGATTTGGCTTGTGCTTCAGGTATTTTTCTAGAACTAATATCTAGACTATATTTTGTGTGAATAATAGGTTTGATTTGCTTTTGCATTACAAAACCACTACCTATTAGGAATACACCCCAAACAGCCATTACTACTGAAAGAATTATTTTTTCTTTATTGCTAAATTTCATAACGCTTACTCCTACCTTATATACATTATAATATATATTTTTCTTCTAAACAAGAAAATTATGTTTTTTATTGCTTGTGTTAGTAAAGAAATGCTATAATGTTTACAGAATAGGATGGTAATTATGAAAAAAATATTATGTATTTTTAGTTTTCTTTTTCTACTTATGCCTATGACTACTTTTGCAAAAGAATATGATTTTAATAAGATAAGTTATATGCCTAATACAGGTAATTATCAATTTGCTATATTACATCCAGGAGATGTTATTAGTTTCTCTAATACAGCAACTGATCACAAATATGAATTGTATATTGATACTGATACTCGCCTAGATAATAATTGTTATGCAGCTAATATTAATGGATGTTTAAATAGTTATACTGTGACAAAAAATATGTATTTACTTGATATAAGCAATTATAGTTATGCTGATAATATTTTTACAGTAAAACCTTTATTTGAAGAATATACTGGAAAAAACAATATATATAACATAACGGAAATGGTTGAAGGGCATGTATATAAGTCTGGTGATATTATAACGTTTAATAATAGGCTTATGGAGAGTTATTACTATAACGAAGATGATACTTTGTTATATGTGGGAAATTATAGAGATGTTGAAAAAGTACCTCAATATAATAATAAAGATATTACATGGAAAGTTACATTCTATTCAGATGGAGGATATGGACTTGATTGTCCTCACTTTAAACCATTCGTTTATGAAGAACCTAAATTTTATTTAGAATGTAATGATAAAGTAATTGAGTATGGTAAGAAAACCGATTGTACTGTTTATGTTACTTCTAAGTATTTATTAAGAAAGGTTTCATTTGATTTAAGTAATCCTAATTTTAAAATATCGGATGAAAAACCTTCTAATGCTATGACAGTAATTCAAGGTGACGGTGAATATAATTATCAATTCCCAAATCAGTATGATAATAGTCAAAAATATCCAATATTATATTTTAGATTAGCTGGTACAAAACCTGAGAATTATACAGATAATATTAAATTAGTAGGAATTAATTATGAAGATGAGATAGCTACTGCAAGACATGAAGATGTAGATGGTGTATTAAGTATTTTATATGATTCAGTTGTTAATCCTAATACATTTAATAATGCTTTGTTTATATTAGTTCCAATTATATTGTTATCGGGGTCATTAATTATTTATAATAGAAAGAATAAAAAGAAGGAATCATAATCTTCTTTTTATTTTTAGAGGTGTTTATGAAAAAGAAAGTATTTATAGGTATAGTTTTAGTATTATTTAGCTATTTATTATTATTTATACTTAATTCTAGAGACTATGCCAATTATGAAATACCTACTATGAGAATTGATTTAAAAGATGTTGATATTGAAACTATTAATAATGGTGCTAAAGATATTAAATATTCTCATAATAGAGTTCGTATTTATGATTCTAAATTAAAGTTTGATTCAGAAGTAACTATTAAAGGTAGAGGTCATTATACTTGGAATTTAGCTAAGAAGCCATATCAACTTATTTTTGATGAAAAAGTATCTATTTTAGGATTACCTAAAGTTAAGAAGTATGTATTACTTGCTAATATGGCTGATTCTTCTTCTTTAAGAAATGATTTTACTTATTCAATAGCTAAAGACTTGAATCTAAATTATAGTTTTACTGGTGTTTTTGTTGATTTATTTATTGATGATAATTCACTAGGTACATATTATATTACTCCTAAAGTAGAAATAGACGAGAATGTTGTTGATTTAAAGGATAAAAAAGCAATTATGATGGAATTAGATAATTCCTATTATCAAGAAGAAGAGTATTTTTGCTCTGATACTTTAAATGATCATCTGACTATTAAAGATACTGCTAGAGATGATTATCAAGAAGAATATAGTGTGTTTCAGGATAAATATAATGAAATGGAAGAGATTATATTAGATGGAGATTATCAAAGATTACAAGAAGTAGCTGATGTAGATTCATTAGTTAAATACTATATTATTTCAGAATTTGCTGAATACTCAGATTCTATAAGATCTAGCTTATATTTTCATATGGATGGTCTTAATGATAAGATTCATCTTGGACCTGTTTGGGATTTTGATATAGCTTATGGTTTACAAGAAGCATATTTCGATATTACTAAAATGCCTATTAAAGAGCATTCCTTTCCTAATGATGAAAGACTAAGTACCTTGTTTTATTATTTAAATCAAATTCCTGAATTTCAAGAAAGAACTAAACAAATATGGAATGAATCAGCTAGAGATGTTTATCGTAAAAATATTAAGAGTCTTGATACTAAGATTAAGTATTTAACAAAGTCAGGAACCCATAATAATGCTATTTGGAGTATAAAGCCATATAAAGAATCTACTACTATGTTTAAAAAATGGGTAAATGAAAGATTTAAGTACTTTGATTCATATATGAAGGAGAACCAATGAAAAAGATTTTAAAATTATATCAAAAAAATTTAATATTTAGATATACAACTACTTTTTTAATAACAATCTTAATTTTTTCTATGCTTTTAATTGCTGAGAAGACTATTCCTAATGGTAGTGTGAAGAAAAATATTGTTAGATCAGAGAGTTATTATCAAGAGTATTATAAACAGTTATTTGGTAATATAAATACTATTAAGAATCGTCATACAATGATTGATGTACCGGGAGATTTAGCCCATCTTAGTATTTTATATCTAGAAGATAATAAACATCCAATTAGTGGCTTTATTGAGATGAATAGAGATTCTAAATTAGTAGAAAAAGTTAAATACAGTGGAAGTCTTAGTAATATGACAATAGATTCTGATTATTCTAGATATTGGCATGGACATTTAATAATATTGAAACCATTACTTACTTTCTTTTCAATGAAAACAATATCAGCTTTATATTTCATTTTATTATCAATAGTTTTCTTATGGTTATTATTCTCTTTGCTTAAACATAGTAAACTACTTGCAATTATATTCACCATATCAGCAATTAGTGTTAATTTCTTTTTTGTATCTCGCTGTGATAATTTTACTCATGTATTTATGATTTCAATGATTGCTTCAATTATTTTAATTAAAATGTATGAAAGAAAAAGCACCAAATATGTTGATTTAGTATTCTTTATTGGAGGAATGTTAACAGCATATTTTGATATGTTATCTTGTGGAACGTTACCAGTAACATTACCATTATTTATCTATGTATATCTTCATATGATAAGAGGTAAAAAACTATCACTTAAGAAGATTATTCAATACATTATATTATGGTTTTTAGGAATATCATTAACTTATGTTGCGAAATGGATTATCTTAGTAATTCATTATCATGGAGGTTTTAAAGAGCATGTTCTAGAACCAATGAAAGTAAGAATAGGAACTGGTGGTGGAAGAAGAATAAATGTTTTCTTAGAAAGTATTCATTTAGGATTAAATTTTATCTTTCCATATGGCTTATATATATTTAAATTTATTGTTATTGGAATGGCTATTATTTCTTTTATTTATCTTATTTTGGAAAAGAAAAAAAGAACTTATTATAGTTACTTTATAATTATATGTTTAATTCCATTCATTAGATATCTTATTTTATCAGAACATTCTGATTATCATAATTATTTTACTTATCGAGCCTTTTTACCAGTTATAATGTTTGTATTACTATGTATTTATAATGCTTTTATTAAAATAAAAAAAGTATTACTTAAGAAGTAATACATAGATAATATTTATAATTAAAAAGATAGGAACAAGAATTCTAAATGAATTCTTTTTTGTTTTATGATGAAATATAATCATACCTAATAGTATTCCTATAGAACCACCCATTAAGCATAAACTAAATAAAGTATATTCACTGATTCTCCATTTGTTTTTAATAGCTTTATATTTGTCCCATCCCATAGTAATAAAAGAAATAATATTTATTATTACTAAAATAAGTATAGGATTCATAATTTAGCTCCTTGATAAGTATCTCTTTTAGACATTTCTTTATCAATGTCATTTAAGACACCAAACTTTTTTATTAACCATTTAGGTTCAATTAATTCTTTAGGATCAGGGTCACCAGTAATTCTATGAATAACTATTTCTGGTCTTAATAATTCTAATTGATTTACCACAATATCAATATATTCCTCTTTAGTTAATACATGAAATGGTTTGCTTTTATAAAGTTTTTCTAATGAAGTATCTTTAATAATACTTAACATATGTATTTTAATACCTTGAATATCTAGTTCATTTAAATACTTAACTGTATTTATCATATCTTCTTTAGTTTCATAGGGTAATCCATTAATAATATGAACTACTACATTAATATTTCTTTTTCTTAGTTTATTTACCATACTTTCAAAACATTCTAAACTATGACAACGATTAATTAATTTAGATGTTTTTTCATTTGTAGTTTGTAATCCTAATTCAATAGTAAGATAAGTCCTATGACTTAAATCTTCTAAGTAATCTAAACATTCATCAGTAATAGAATCAGCTCTAGTCGCAATATTTATACCAATTACATTATCAAAATTTAAAACCGGTTCATATATTTCTTTTAATTTTTCTACTGGAGCATAAGTATTAGTACGAGCTTGAAAATAAGCTATATACTTACCATCTTTCCATTTATGATGCATCATTTCTTTAATAGTATTAAATTGTTTTTCAATAGAATCTTCTTTATTACCGGCAAATTCCCCACTACCACTTTTAGAACAATAGATACATCCTCCTGTCCCAACAGTTCCATCAATATTAGGACATGAAAAACCAGCATTTAAACTTACTTTAAATACTTTAGAATTAAACTTATTTTTATAAAAATAATCTAAAGTATGATATCTTTTATTACTATTAGAGTATTTAAAATTATTCATATAATCACCTAAAACGTTTTAATAATAACATACTCTATAGTTTTATGCAATTTTGTGATAAAATAATAGTAGGTGATACTATGACAAAGCAAAAGATAAAAAGTATCAAAATTAAAGAACCATATTTAAGTATTATAAAAGTAATTGGAGTAATACTTTGCATTTTGCTTGGTTTATTAATCTTTTATTTAAAACAAATAAATGATTTAACTAAAATAGGTTATAGTAAAGAAGCTAGTAAGAATATCTTATTTTCATTTCATAAAGATGATGTTTTACAAATAGGAGAAAATAAGACTTTAAATGCAGCTTTTGAAAGTACAGATTTTAAAGAAAAGTATATGGATAATTATACTAAAATTAATTATGTTAATCATGAACACTTGATTAAGAATATAAACAAATTAATAAAAATTGGTTATAGTAACAATGAAATTAATATTATTCTTACTCATGGTAATGATACTAGTGTTACTAATTTTACTAAAAAAGAAAAAGTTAAATACTTAGAAATGTTTTATACTGTTGACTATGCTAAATTAGATAATTATGATCGATATCTTAATTATGAGAATGAAACTGCTGAAGATGAAGAATTAGTAGTTATGTTAGTTAATTTAGAAATGGATAAAGAAGATTATCAAGATAGTATTTTAGTAGATAAGTTTTCAATGGATATGTTGGTTAATAAGCATCATTATTTAGATAAAGATTTTGAACCTGATAATTTAGTAAAAATTGATAAAAAATATGCTTCTGAATCTGATTTAAAATGTAATAAAGAAGCCTTAAATGCGTTTATTGAAATGAGTAAAGCATGTGAAAGTGCTGGATTGGGTATTGTTATTAATTCAGCATATCGTAGTTATGAAGATCAAGTAGATATTTCTAATTTATATTTAAATTCATATGGACAAGCATATGTCGATAAATTTGTTGCGAAACCAGGCTATTCTGAACATCAAACTGGATTAGCTTTTGATATTGGTAGTAGAAGTGTTAATGTATTTGCTAATTCAAAAGAATATGAATGGATGTTAGAAAACGCATATAAATATGGATTTATTTTTAGATTTGCTAAAAAGTATGAAGACATTACAGGTTTTAGAAGTGAACCATGGCATTACCGTTATGTTGGCAAAAAGGCTGCTAAAATTATTCATGATGATGATATGACTCTAGAAGAGTATTTTGTGAAATATTTAGATAAATAAAAGACAATTTCTGTCTTTTTTTATTGGCTATTTTTTTTAATTATGGTATGATATTATCAGAATAATAAGAAGGTGTTTGGTATGTATCCACTTGGAAAACAATTTGAAGTAGATTATACAAAGGCTGTTAGTGATAAGAAAGCGGTTGCACAAGGCCCTAATTATAGAATTTCTGTTATTACAGAAAGAATTATTAGACTTGAATTTTCACCAAATGGTCAATTTAATGATAAACCAACGCAATTAGTAAAAAAACGTAATGTTGGGATACCAGATTTCTATATACGTCAAGATGATAATATTATGGAAGTTACTACCAAATATTTTTGTTTGACATATATTAAAGGACAACCATTTGTAGGAACAGCTGTAGATAAAATGAAAAATTTAAAGATTACTCTTTTATCAAAAGATAAAGATAGAAATAAAGATTGGTATATTGGTCATCCTGAAGCTAGAAATATGCTTGGAAATATGGTTGGTGTAGACGTAAATATTCCAAAAGAACTTCAAAAAGGTTTATATTCTTTAGATGGTTTTTGTTCTATTGATGATAGTCTAGGAAAAATTATAGAACAAGATGGTACATTATCAGAACCTATTCCTAATCATACTGATATTTATGTTTTTATGTATGATAGAGATTTTAAGCAAGTATTATTTGATTATTTTAAAATGACAGGAGCTCCTCCATTAATACCTAGATTTGCTTTAGGTAACTGGTGGAGTAGAAATATAGAATATGATGATCTTAAAATAATTGATTTAATTAGAAAATTTGATAGAAAGAAAATACCTATTTCAGTTATGTTATTTGATCATGACTGGCATATTAGAAATACAGATACTGCGAAGGATTTAAAAACAGGATTTACATTTAATAAGCAATTGATTAAAGATCCAAAGATTATGATTAATGAGTTCCATAAACGTGGAATCAGAGTAGGTCTTTGTGTGAACCCAACTAATGGTATTTATCCTCATGAAGAACATTATCCTCAAGCAATTGAATATTTAGGACTTCAAGCTCCAGCAATTATTGAGATTGATCCATTAAATCCTAAATTGTTAGATGTTTTATTTAAAATGTTCTTACATCCATTAGAAGCTTTAGGAGTGGATTTCTTCTGGAATGATTCTAATGGAGGAATGGATATTCATAAGTTATGGGCTTTAAATCATTATATGTATATAGATTCTGGACGTAATAATGAAAAAAGACCATTATTATTAGCTCGTGGTAGTGTTTATGCACCTCATAGATATCCTGTACTATATGGTGGATCTAGTGAGATTAGTTGGAAAGATTTAAAACAACTACCATTTATGTATTTAAATGCTGCGAACAATGGAGTTAGTTGGTGGAGTCATGACGTTGGTGGTAATCATGGTGGTATTGAAGATGGAGAATTATATTTAAGATATGTTCAACTTAGTACCTTTGGACCAATACTTAGATTCCATGGAGCTAGAGGAAGATATTATAAAAAAGAACCATGGTTATGGGATGCTAAGACAGAAACAATTGCTGCTGATTATATGAGATTGCGTCATAGATTAATCCCATATCTATATACAGAAGCATATAATTATACTAAGAGTGGTACTCCATTGATTCAGCCATTCTATTATAACTACATGTGGGTTTATGATGACGATTTATACAAGAATCAATACTATCTAGGTTCACAATTATTAGTATGTCCAATACTAGAGCCAAAAGATCCTGTAATGAATCGTAGTATTCATAGATTCTTTGTACCAGAAGGTACATGGTATGACTTTGTTACTGGTAAGAAATTCCCAGGAAATAAGAAATATGTTTCGTTCTTTAAAGAAGATGATTATCCAGTATTTGCTCATTCTGGATCAATAATTCCATTCTCTAATAGAAGTGATTATAATAATATCGGACTTCCAACAGATTTAGAAATTCAAATCTTTCCGGGAGTAAGTAATACTTATACATTATATGAAGATGATGGAATATCTTCGTTATATAGAGAAGGATATTATTTAAAAACTTCAATTGACTATAACTATTTGAGAAATAACTATACAGTTATTATTCGTTCAATAGATGGAAAGAGTGGTATTGCACCAGAGAAAAGAAATTATAAAATGGTGTTTAGAAATACTAAACAAGCTGATAGTGTTACTGTTTACTATAATTCTGAAAAATTAGAATCAGAAAATTATATTGATGGTAATGACTTTGTTGTTGAGGTTAAGAATGTTCCAACTATTGGTCAGTTAACTATTAACTGTAAGGGAAAAGATATTGAAATAGATGCTGTACGTCTTATTAATGACGATTTAGATAGTATCTTAATGGACTTAAAAATTGAGACTTATTTAAAAGAAGAAATAGCTGAAATAATTTTTGGTGAACTTCCAATTAATAAGAAAAGAATAGAGATTCGTAAATTAAAGAATAAAGGGTTATCTAAAGAATATATGAGTTTATTCTTAAAACTATTAGATTATATTAATGAATTCTAGGAGGTTTAATTATGAAGGAAAGAACGGGTAAGTTATTAGATGCAACTATATTAAACTATTGTGAATCAATGAATGTTGTTGATGAAGCAACAGTATGTGATGTAATGTTTGATCATTTACTTGCTGGTGATTTAGATAATGCTTTTCTTAGTCCAAAATTAGCAGATGCTTCAAGTGAAGACAGAGAAAGAGCTTTTGATATTGCTAGAAAATATGGTTATTTATGCTTTTATGAAGGAAATGTACATTATTGGGAAGATTCTGTTGAAGGAATGAATCCTATAGTACCTGCTGAATTAATTGCAGATAGAATTCTATCAAATTATAATTTTTTAGTAGAATTAGCCTATGAAAAGGGAGAAGAAGCTGTTCAGGAAATAACTAATTTTGTAGGTAGTGAAATGGCTGAAGAAAGTGCAGTAGTGGATTATTTGAGAAATACTTTTGGAAATGACAAAGCATTAAAAGAATGTTTAGATGCTACAGCTAAAGAGCCTTTGTATAAAGATCTTTCTAGTCAAAGAAAAAGTATACTTTATATGTATCCTCAAGGAGTTTTATATAGTGAAGAAGATTATGATGATGTAATGTTAGTATCAAAAGAACAATTATTTGATGAGTTAGCTAGTGAAATGTTTGATAATAAGATTAATCATATGAAAAATCTTAATGAAGTAGTTGATTACCTTGGAGACAACTATTTTGCAAGTGCAATTAGAAATATTTATCTTAATTACACAGATATTAAAAACCATAGTGTTAGTAAAAGTCATAAATAATTATTAATTTTAGTCTTGGAATATTATAAATATGTGTTATAATAACCTTGTATTTGCGATGAACAAGAAGTAGTAATAAAATGATTATTGATAGAGAGTCTATGTTTGGTGGAAATAGATAATATAGTTTTATGAACTTGTCTTAGGAGCGAATTGGGTAATTCCGTTATCGATTAAGAGAGTATAATTGACTTATAAATTAAGGTGGTACCGCGAATAATTCGTCCTTATGGGATGAATTATTTTTTTTAGGAGGATTTATGGAAGAAATATTGATGTTTATTATTACTTATATATTTGTTTTTATAATATATCAGTTTTTTATTATTTCTAAGGCAAAAAAGAAAAAGAATAAGAAAGAACCACTCGAAGTTTTATATTTAAAAAAGATGTATAAGAATTTAAATTATAAGAAGATACCTTATAATCAGTTATTACAATTAATCGCAATTATATCTTCTTTTGATATTAGTTTAATTGTAAGTATAGTATTTAATCTTAATAGTTTTCTATTAGAAGTATTAGTTGGATTTTTTGGTACTATTTTAATTATTTTAATTAGCTATCATTTTATTTATTTGTTTTATAAAAAGAAAGGAATGATTATTGATGAATGATTTTAAGAAAATAGAAAAAAAGTGGCAAAAGTATTGGGATAAGAATAAAACTTTTGAAGTTACTGAGGATAAAGATAAGAAACCATACTATATATTAGTAGAATTTCCTTATCCTAGTGGTTCAGGATTACATGTAGGACATGTTCGTAGTTATACTGCGCAAGATGCTTTAGCTCGTATGATGAGAATGCAAGGATATAATGTTTTATATCCAATGGGTTGGGATGCTTTTGGTGCTCCTGCTGAGCAATATGCAATAAAGAATCATATTCATCCAAAAGAGGCAGTTAAAGAAAATATTAAGACATTTAAAAATCAAATGAAGACTTTAGGTTTCTCATTTGATTGGAGTAGAGAATATTCTACTACTGATCCAGATTATTATAAATGGACTCAATGGCAATTTTTACAATTTTATAAGCATGGTATGGCTTATAAGGATACTATTCCAGTAAATTGGTGTCCTAAATGTAAGAGTGTATTATCTAATGAAGATGCTGCTGGTGGAGTATGTGAACGTTGTGGTACTCAAGTAGTTCAAAAAGAAAAGAGTCAGTGGATGCTTAGAATGAGTGATTATGCTGAAGATTTGTTGACTGGATTAGATGATACTAATTTTGCTGATAGAGTTAAATTAGGTCAGATTAATTGGATTGGTAAGAGTGAAGGAGTAGAACTAGATGTAGAGATTGTTGGTGGAGGGAAATTTAGTATCTTCACTACATGTATTGAAACAATCTATGGAATTACTTTCTTTGTAATTGCGCCTGATGGTAAGCTTATCAAGGAATTAATGCCTAGAGTAGAAAACAAAGATGAAGTAGAAGCTTATATTAAAGAGACTGCTACTAAGTCTAATATGGATAGAACTGAGCTTAATAAAGGTAAAACTGGTGTTGAAGTTAAAGGAATTAAAGCGATTAATCCAGTTAATGGTAAAGAAGTACCTATTTTCCTTGGAGATTTTGTTTTAGGAGATTATGGTACTGGGGCTGTTATGGCAGTACCTAGTCATGATCAAAGAGACTTTGAATATGCTGTTGAACATAATTTGGAAATGATTCAAGTTATTGATGGTGCTGATGTTTCTAAGAAAGCTTTTGAAAAACATGAATATTTAGGTAAAGGCTGTAAATTAATGAACAGTGAAGAGTTTGATGGTTTAGTTGTAGAAGAAGCTCGTGATAAAATAACTGATAAACTAGTAGAAATGGGTATTGGTAGACGTGTTAATAATTATAAGATGCGTGATTGGATTTTCTCTCGTCAGAGATTCTGGGGAGAACCAATTCCAATGATTGACTGTCCTAAATGTGGATGGGTACCAATGGATGAAAAAGATTTACCATTATTATTACCAGAAGTAGCAGAATATGAGCCTACTGAAGATGGAGAAAGCCCATTAGCTAATATTCCTGAATTTGTTAATTGTAAATGTCCAAAGTGTGGTGGAGATGCTAAGAGAGAAACAGATACAATGCCTAACTGGGCTGGATCATCTTGGTATTTCTTAAGATTTATGGATGCTCATAATGATAAAGAATTTGCTAGTATGGAAAAAATGAAATATTGGAATCGAGTAGATTGGTATAATGGTGGTATGGAACATACTGCTAGACACTTATTATATGCTAGATTCTGGGTACAATTTTTATATAATATTGGGCTTGTTCCTAATAAAGAAATGATTTGGACTAGAGTATCTCATGGTATGGTATTAGGCTCAGATAATCAAAAAATGTCTAAATCAAAGGGAAATGTTATTAATCCAGATGATATAGTTAATGAGTATGGAGCAGATACTTTACGTGTTTATGAAATGTTTATGGGTGATTATCAAATGGATGCTCCATGGAGTACTGATTCATTAAGAGGATGTAAGAGATTTATTGATAAGGTAATTCGTTTAAAAGATAAAGTAAATGATAAAGAAGGATATACAGACACATTAGAAGCTATTCAAAATAAAACTATCAAAAAGATTGAATATGATTTGACTCATATGGGTTATAATACAGCGATTTCTAGTTTGATGATTTTAGCTAATGCTTATGATGATTTAGAAAATATTACTAAAGATGATTACAGATTATTACTTATCTTATTAAATCCAATGGCTCCTCATATTACAGAAGAATTAAATGAAGAATTAGGATTTAAACCAATATGTGAATCTGAATGGCCTGAATATGATGAAGAAAAGACAGTTGAAAGCGTTAAAGACATAGCTGTTCAAGTAAATGGTAAAGTTCGTGCTACTATTCAAATTAATGTTGAAGATGATGAACAATCTATTAAAGAAAGAGCTATGGAATGTGATAATGTTAAGAAGCATATCGAAGGAAAAGAAATCGTAAAAGTAATAGTAATTAAAGGTAAAATAGTAAATATCGTTGTTAAATAAGAGACTTAGGTCTCTTATTTTTTTGTATACCAGTAGTTCCTGTAAAAAGTGCATCTATAAAGATATAATTAATATAGGAGAATAAATATGATAAATAAAGATAATGTAAAAATTCTTTTAATTATATTAGTACTAGGATTAGGCATAGGCTATGCCTATATTAATAGTGATTTAAATATAAATGGAACAGCTCAAGTAAATAGTGCTAATTGGGATGTACATTGGGCTAATGTGCAAGTAAAGAATGGCAGTGTAAGTGCTTCATCTCCAACAATAAGTAATCAAACTACAGTTAATTATAGTGTAGTATTAAATACTCCGGGAGACTTCTATGAATTCACTGTAGATGCAGTAAATGGTGGAAGTATAGATGCAATGATAGATACAATAGATTCTAAACTTAATGGAGCAACTATCACAACATTACCGGATTATTTAAACTATACAGTAACATATTCAGATGGAATTGAATTAGAACAAAATCATCAATTATTGCATAATACTACTGAAAAGTATAAAGTAAGAATAGAATATCGAACTGATATAAATGCAAATCAATTACCTGCATCTAATCAAAGTTTAAATCTCCAATTCACAGTAACATATAGACAAGCTAATGAAAATGCTATTCAAAGACTTTACTATGTTTATACGTATGACTACTCAACTATTGGATGGGATGTAGGTAATATTCAACACGCTTATTCTGATTACACAAGTGTCACAAATTATCTGGGGTATCCTGCATTTATTAGACATTTAGTTAATGATGGAACAATTGAAGAAACATATTTAGGTTTTATTAAGAATAATAAAGAATACTATTTAAAAGCATATAGTCCTTCTAATTATAATTCGAATAGGAACTATTTAATAGAAATATTTGGAAGTAACAATTGTTATGATTATGATAATGGTATGGCATGTACATTTGGAGAGATCAAAATTGGTGCATATGATAGTGGAAGCCTGGGTGTTCTTGCAACGGACGAAAATCTTGGAGCGTTATGTATATTTGCAACTTTTAGTACCAACTCTGGTTATGCTGCATGTAATCAATTATCAAATTAAATAAAGACCTATAGGTCTTTTTTTATTACTATTTTTTGACTTTTTTGCTGTTTTGTGGTATAATTATCCAAATTTGAGGGGTGAGGTATATATGGCTAAACGTGACGATATATACATAGGTGGACAAATATTTACTTACGAGGAATATGAATACTTACTTAATAGTTTTAAAGCTGGTTTTTCAATTTCTAGTTTATCAATTGAAAAAGCCTTTGAAGAGCAAGAAGACTATGAGTATCAATTAAAACAATGTTGGGATGATGAATCATTTAATAGGTACCAACAGTTATTTTTAACTGAGAAAAAACAGATTAGAGAAATTCTTCATCAAATAATAGTTTTTTATGGTTCAAAGATGGGTGTTTTCAGTGATAAATTAACTGATAATCCAAAACAAATAGATAGACTTTATAATGAATACTTTAGTTATTTTGAAGCGTATATTTATCATTTTATTAAATTTGATGAAGCAGGAAACTTTGATAAAGTAGCTACATATCATAATCTAAGAGAATTATTTCAAATATTACCATATTTAAAACAATCAAGTGATAAAGCTTATGGTATGAAAATGGATAATTTAAAAGCTTTTGACTATGCTATGAGTTTAGGTGAAATTACTATTAGTGATGTAATTGAAATTAATAAATTAGTTAATGCAAGTGATTTGGATAGAGTAGATGGCTATAAAGTAACAAATAATGATATTTTAAATGCTTCATTTACACCAGTAGATAAAGAAAATGTACCAACTGAAATGCAGAAACTATTTGCTGACTATAGGAATAATTTTGGTATGGAAATAAAAGATCCATATGAGCTTAATATTTCACGTGTAGAGCATTTAAAAAGATGTTATGAGATATTTAAAAGAGAAGCTTTATTTCATATTAGATTTGAGCGTATTCATCCATTTAATGATGGTAATGGTAGAACTGGTAGAATCATTATGAATCATAATTTATTAAAAGCTGGATTAGCTCCAGTAATTATTCCAGGAATAATGTCTGATGATTATAAAGGATATATTGATAGAGTTGATATAGATGGATTCGCTAAATATTTATTTAATAGTTCTTCACAACAATTAACTAACTGGACTTCATTAGTAACAGCTGGTTTAAGAGTTAATAAGAATAATATGAATCCTAAAAATGAAAAACTTGCTAAAATGGGTACAAATAATGCTAAACAATTAATTAAAACAATGAGTCTTTTAATGTTTTAGAAGACTCTTTTTTCAACATTTTTTGTGGATAAAACTAATTATAATTAGTTTATGAAAGTTAAATTATTTGATTATGAAGATGAATTGGATTTAGAAGAAGATATTAATAATTTTATAAGTAATAAGAATATTAAAGTTATTGATATTAAGTATCAAGTAGCAGTAAGTATTTTTAGTGAAGAGCAGGTTTTCTGTTTCTCTGCTTTAATTATTTATACTGATAACTAGAAAAAGAAAGAAATTTCTTTTTTTTTATGATAAAATAATTATAGTGGAGGAGTATATGAAAAAAGATCTTACAATGAAAAAAAGTACTTTTGTTACTGGAGCTTTTATTACTACTTTAGGAATTGTTATTTCTAAGATATTAGGTATTTTATATGTAATTCCTTTTCACGCAATTATTGGTGAAACAGGTGGAGCTCTTTATGGATATGCTTATACAATTTATTTGTTATTTATGTCTTTATCATCAGCTGGTATTCCTCTTGCAATCAGTAGAATTGTTTCAGAGTATCAAGCTTTAGGCTATTATAATACTAAGAAAAGAGTATTTATTCTTGGTAAAAGAATTGCTTTAGTATTGGGAATTATTTGTTTTTTAATTATTACAATATTTGCTCCTAGTTTAGCTAAAGCAGTATTGGGTAATGTAACTGGAGGTAATTCATTAGAAGATGTTACTTTAGTTATTAGAGTAATTGGAACAGCGATTCTAGTAGTACCAGTATTAAGTGTTTATCGTGGTTATTTTGAAGGTCATAGATTTATGAGTGCTCCTTCAATTTCACAAGTTTTAGAACAAATAGTTAGAGTATTAATAATTATTTTTGGAAGTTTAATGGCTATAAAGACATTTAATTTAGATTTAACTACAGCAGTTGGAGTGGCTTTATTCGGAGCTACTGCGGGGGCATTAGTAGCTTACTTATATTTAGTTTATAAAAAATTAAAAAATAATAGAAAGTTTAATGAAAGAATAAGACCAGTTAATGAGCCAATTGTAACTGATAAAGCTATTATTAGAAAAATTGTTTATTATGCTATACCATTTATCATGATAGATGTGTTCAAAACAGCTTATAATTATATTGATATGACTACAGTTGTTAAGGGATTAGTTAATTCTGTTCATTATAGTGCTGTAGATGCAGAAACAATTTATTCTATGTTATCTACATGGGCTAATAAATTTAATATGATTGTTCTAGCTATTTCAACAGGAGTAATAGTAAGTTTAATACCTAATGTTACTGAAAGTGTTGTCAAGAAGCAAGAAAAAGAAGTTAATAATAAAGTTAATCAAGCTTTAAGTGTTTTATTGTTTTTAACAATACCAATGACTTTAGGAATAAGCTTTTTATCTAAAGCAATTTGGACTTTATTTTATGGAGATAGTGTATTTGGTCCTAGTGTTTTAAGTTATTATATTTTCCTAGGTCTTATAATTGGTTTATTTACTTGTGTTATTACGATTATTCAAGTATTAAAAGACTATAAAGTAGTTTTTATTAGTTTGATTAGTGGAGTTTTATTAAAATTATTATTAAATCATAATTTATTGATTGCCTTTAGTAATATGAATTTACCTCCATATTATGGATTTATAACAGCTAGTATCTTAGGATATTTATTATCTTTTGTTATTTGTATGGTTGTATTACAAAAGAAATATAAAATTAAGTTTGAATATTTAGTTAAGAATTTAGTTGATATAACTTGTGGATCTTTAATTATGATTTTACTATTAAGTGTTATTAAATTTGTAATACCTGTTTATTCAACATTTAGACTTAATAATTTAGTAATTATTTTAGTTTATGCAGTTATAGGAGCTATAATTTACTTTGTTTATGCATATTTCACAGGTTTAACTAAGAAAGTTTTTGGAAAAGATATAATTATGGTGTTAAAAAGAGTGTTAACTAAGAAGTAAAACGCTTATAAGTGTTTTAAAAATTAATAAAAAATGTTATTATATGTATTAGAGTAGGTGATTTTATGGAAAGTGGTGCTAGAGTAAGAACAGACAGTAAAAATATACTAGAAATTATTAGATCTTATAAAGGGTTTATTGGAGATCTTAGCGGTAGCTGGGAAGGCGATTCTTATGATAAATTTAATGGAGAAGCTGAAAGTTTTATTGGGGAATGTTCTAGTATTACTTCTGGAATGGATTCTTTTGCGACTGCCTGTGAAACGTACAGTAAATATCTTGAACAAAAAGAGATGTTAAAAGAAATTGAATCAGCACTTGCTATTGCTAGAAAAAAGAATGAAACCAATACAGTACTATATGAGCTAGGGCAAAAAACTACTTGTGAAGCTAATATAATAGCTTTAGAGGCATTGATTAAGTCAAGTCTGGAGAGTGCTTGTTCAAGCACAATTACTGAAGCAACAGCAGTAACAATAAGTGCAGGAGAAGTGCCTGATATTAGTATTGCTCCTGTTGATGTTACTGCATTGGGAATTGTTGCTCCAGGAGATGATAGTTTATATGTTTCTACAAACTGCGGTTATGTGTTTCCAATTGCAAAAGGAATATATGCACCTGTTACATCATCTGTCGGACCTAGAAGTCAACCAACTGCTGGAGCAAGTACTAACCATAAGGGTACTGATATTGCTGTAGATATAGGAACTGAAGTTCATTCGCTATATGATGGAGAAGTGATTGCTGCTGGATATAATGGAGGATATGGTAATAGAATAGTAATAAGACAGACAGATGGTAAAGAAGTTACTTATGCGCATTTATCAAAGTCTAATTATTATAAAGTTGGAGATACGGTAAGAGCTGGTGATGTAATAGCCAAATCTGGTAATACTGGGGTTACTACAGGACCACATTTACACTTAGAAATACATGATAAAGATGGTACAGTATTAAATTCTGAAAATCTTTTTAGTGATAATAATAGCTGGCCAGGAAATAATGCATAAAATCAACTATAATTTTATGCTGTAATATATAGAGCTTTTTTTGAAAAAATTAAAATGAGCTATATCAATAAAGATTAAACAAGTGAGGTGTTTAAATGAAATTTTTATTAGATACTGATAAAGTTTCAGGTGTTTCAGATTCCATTGCAAATTGTGTTAAAGGTGCTCAATATGTATTGGATTCTGTTAACGGGTATGATGTAAGTTGTGCTGAATTTGATTTTGCTGGTGCAAAGGCAAAAATAGCTTCTAATGTAAGCTCTTTTGTTACAAGAATTCAAAATACAAGTAATGCAATAAATGGTGTTATTGAATGCCATACAGCTTTACAGAATATTGATCTAGATGCTAAGACAGAAGATGAAAAGAAGAAAAAAGATACTTCTCCTGGTTCATCATCTGATTCATCATCTTCATCATCTGGTTCTCCATATCGTTCATCAAATTCTTCGTCTTCATTTACTCATGCTTTTCATGTTGAAAAGAAGAAAAAGAATGAGGAAGAAGAACTGCAAAATAAACTTAAAATTATTGAGGAAAATGATGATAAAAAAGAATATAAACCAAATATTAAAAGCGTGTCTTATGCCATAGTTAATAAGGATAAGACTACTGCTGAATCTAAAAAAGTTTTAGATAAGGTTACAACAACTGATGCTAATGGTTATATGATGATTGGTAATAGATATGTTATTGCTTGTGATGAATCAATTGGTAAAGTAGGAGATGTGATAAGATTTACTTCTTCTGATAATAAGGTTGTTGAGTGTGTAGTTGCAATTACTACAGTAGCTGCAGCTAACACAGGAAAAGTATTTGTCTTAGTTGATGATAAGCAGACTGAAATTAAAGCAGCTGACTTTGCTGATACTATTGTTGGAAAAGGCACAAAAATTGAAAATTTAAGTAGTAAACAGAGTTATACACCTCAAATGGAAAAAGAAACTGCTGGGGTTTCAGGAAAACTTAAAGAGGGGTTAAGCAATGCTATTAATGAACAAGACTCTGATAGTAATAAAGCACAGGAAGAAGGAACAGAATCTTCAGTTGTTGAAGAAAATACAGAAGGGTCTGTAGATAACGCTACTAATGCACAAGAGTCTGATAGTAATAAAGTACAGGAAGAAGAAAATAAAGATACTGATGAGAAAAAACCAGATGCAAGTGAATTATTTGAGAACGGAGATGGTATTAATGCCTAAGTTTGTATGTGATACTGAAGAGGTTAGAAATAATGGCGAGAAGTTATGTGAAGCTGCAGCTGATATGGAATCTTCGCTAAAAACGTATTCTGGTAGTATATCTAGCGATTTAAGTGAATGGAATAGTCCTGCAAAGACTAAATTTAATCAAGTAAATAATACAGAAATAGTGTCAGCAGCTATAAGTGCAGGATATATTAATAGTTTTGGAGAATTTTTAAAAGAATTTGCTGCGGCTGTTGAAAAAGAAGAAGATAATTTAGCTTCTCAAATCAAAATATAGGTGGTGATTTAATGCCGGATGTTGATATAAGTGGTGTTGACTATGGTAAGTTTTCTGAAGCTGCTACTAGAGTTACTACACTCACTGAAGCATTATCAGAGCAAAAAGACATAATTATGCTTTGCAAAACAAATTTAGATAATGATGCTGTTTTTGCTGGACCACTTTGTGAAAAAGCTATGGAAAAATTTCAAGAAGTTTGCTCTGCTGTTGAATCAACATGTGATAATTTTTCAGTTATTAAAGGTTATATTGAGCAGTCAATTAGTAATTATAGTGAAGCCGATGAAAAAGCTGTTGAATATTTAGATATCAAAGATGGTGTAGTAACTAAAGTTAATTCTTCTAATAGTGATAGTGGTAGTGATAATGATAATAGTTTAGTTGATTATTTAAATGCTCAGATTGGCAAGGATATAAATGATTATAGTAATTTTACACCAAATAATTGGTGTGGTGATTTCGTTTCTAAGATGCTAAAAGATAATGGATATAACTATGAGTGGTCTTCTTTAGCTGGAAATGAAAATGAAGGAATACTATTAAACATGAAAAAAGGTGGGGCTGAAATTCATTATGGTGGATTAGCTAAACAACGTGGTGTAACTGATAAAGTAGATTATACTCCACAACCGGGGGATGTTTTTACTATTGATGTTGATGGAGATAAATCTATTGATCATACTGGATTTATTATAAAAGATAATGGTGATGGTACTGTCACTACTTTAGAGGGTAACACCTATAAAAATGGTCATGAATATGATGGTGGGGTTGTTGAAAAACATACAACTAGAAAGAAGTCAGATATATATGCCTATGCAACTCCAAAACGTAATTGATACTAAGGAGTGATTAGATGCCTGATGTTAATATAAGTGGAGTTGATTCTAATAAGTTTGATGATGCTGGCACTAGAATTACAACTCTAAATGATTCATTGAGTGAACAGAAAGAAATTATCAATGAGGCTAAAACAAGTTTGGACAATGATGCTGTTTTTGCTGGTCCAGTTGCTGATTCATGTATGGAAAAGCTAACAGAAGCTTATTCAAATATAGAGCTAATTACTGATCACTTTACAACTATCAAAAGTTATATTGATCAAGCAATTATTAATTATAATAATGCCGATAAAGATGCTGAACAATTATTTTTAAATATTAAAGATAATGGATCTTTAGAAATAGTCAAAGGATCACCTTTAGTTGTAACAGGAAATAAAACTCAAGATGAAGTTTATGCTTTTTTAGTAAAACAAGGTTTTAATTCAGCAGTTATTAGTGGAATAATGGCTAATATTGCTGTAGAGTCAGCTGGATTTCAAGTTGCTGTTGATGGTGATGGAGGAACTTCATATGGATTATGTCAATGGCATGCTGGGAGGAAGTCTAAATTAAAAAACTACTGTAAGGAAAATAATCTTGATGTTAATTCTGTAGAAGGTCAACTAAGTTATATGATGTATGAATTAAAAAATGATTATAATAGCAGTGTCTATGAAAAATTAAAAAATATTCCTGATACTAAACAAGGTGCTTATGATGCAGCTTCTATTTGGACTTATAATTATGAAGTACCTGCTAATACTGATTCTCAAGCAGCGTATAGAGGTAAGAGTGCTAGTTCAAAATATTGGGATTTATATGGAAAGAAAAAATCTACTTAAAAAGTAGATTTTATTTTTTTAATTTATGATATAACTTAAATGCTAAGTTATAAGTTGTATACCAGAATTTAGAAATAACTAAGTCATATTCACCTATTAACTCTACTACGTGACCTCCAAAACTCTTTTTGAATAGATATAGTCCAAATAATGGGTTTTCTTTTCTAAAGTCACCTGTAATACCATAAAAGTTATATCTCTTATAGCCATGATCAATTGCATATTTAATACCTGCATAGTGAACAGTGTACGCTGATTGAAATTGCATAAGATTATCATCTGTACCACCAAATAATGATAATACTTCGTTACCATATACTAGGAATAAAATAGTTCCTAGATTTTTTTTATCCCCATATTCCTGTTGATAACTTTTAATTTTATCAATTTGTTTATTTAAACGTTCAATTGACTCGTTATCTTGTTTATTAGTAGATTCATATTTCTTTTCATTCATCTTTAATAAGTTATTATCATGTTTATAAATACGATCTTTTAAAGATTTTTCTATTTCTTCTAATTCTTTTTTAGTATTTTTTTCATATTCTTTGAAATCTATATCTGCTAGTAATATTTTTAATATACCAGACTCATATAGATTATCCCACATAGCTTCATAGTATGATAATGGTCGATCTACAAAGTCTCTTCTATCACCAGTGTGTTCCATTATTTCTTTAAAGATTGGTAATTCATCTCTAGTTATTTCTCTAGTTTTAATACAAGATTTTTCATTCTTTCTTAAGATTTGTCTAGTTTTAGATTCCATATCTTTTTGAACTTCATCTTCACTACGACCATTAATCTCAATAACATGCATCCATCTAGGTTGTAATGTATCTTGCATCAAGTTAAAACCAAAGAACTTATATCCTAAAGATTTTAAGTTTTCTACAGCTTGTTTGTTATTATAACCGTCTTCTACGACGTTACCATCATTATCATGTTCTTGATATTCTACATAAGGATCTATTTTTATAAAGATAGCTCCTTCTTTTTTAGCAAATTCTTTAATCTCTTTAGTGAACTCTTCTAATAGTTTTCTATCATTATAATCAATTAAGAAACCTCTAGGAGAATAAAACATTTTCTTCTTAATAACAGGTAAGGTTTTAGAAAGAATTAATGCTCCAGCAACTATTTTTTTGTCATCTTTTAATCCTAAGTAGTATGCATCCCAACCATTAGTTTTCTTTAAATTAGCCCATTCTTCAGTTTGATGAAAAGTAATTTGAGGATGTTTATCAGCAAATTTTTTAAATTCTTTTTTAGTTAGATTTACTAATTTCATTTTTTAACTCCTTCTTGCTTCTGTTTCTTACTATTTTTCGGTAGATTGGAACTAATTTAGTAAATACAAAGTACATTAATTTGTTTGTTACTAAATCAAATTCTCCAATGAATTCTACATAGTCTCCCCCAAATTTCTTTTTGAATTCATGTAATCCTAATCTAGGATTATTTTCACTTAAATCCCCAATAGTACCAAACTGATCATATATTTTAATATTCTTTTCTTTACAATACTTAATGTGTTCAAAATAAGTATTATAGTTAACATAAGTTTCACTTAGAATATTATGGTTACCTGCATATAAAACCCAAGCTTTATCGCCATATTCAATAATCATATGAGCACTTAGAATTATTTCATCACCATGTTCTTTTTTATAATCTTTATATTTTTTAATTTCATTAGTGATATTCTCTTTTTGTTTAGTTAATTCAGCTAATTTACTTTTAGCACTTTTACTAAGATTATCGATTGGTAAAATAGATATTTGATCATTTATACTTTTTAGATTTTTCTCTAATGCTTCAATAGTTTTATCAAAAATAATTTTACCTAAGAATAAAGTAGCTTTACTATTTTTATTACCATTAAATACTTCATATAATGTTTCATAATAGTCTTCAGTATAGGAAATAAAGTCTTTTCTATTTTCAGTTAAAGTCATTAAATGATAAAACTCTTTAAGATCATTCTTATCTCCGATAACAACTTCAGTATCAAGTTTTTTAGCTTTAGCTATTCTTTGTTTAGTGGTCTTAGAGAAATGATTTTCTATTTCTTCTAAATCTTGATTTAAATCAATTCTAAAAGTATATCTAGGTTGCATAGTTTCAAAGTTCTTAGTAAATCCTAAGTGTTTAAAACCACAAGATTTTAACGTATTATATATTTCATTAAAATTTTTATTTTCAGTTTCTTCGTTTTGATAATTAAAAGAAGTTTTAATAATATCAGGATCTATTTTAACAAAGATAGCTTTTTTATTTTTAGCAAAATCTTTAATTCTACTAGTCATTTCTCTTACTATTTCTTTTTTGTTGTAATCTAATACAAATCCTCTAGGAGCATAGAAATAGCAAAGATTTAATGGTAATTTCTTTTCTAAAAGAAGTGTTGCGCCTACAACTTCATCATTATCATTAACTAATCCTAAATAGTAAGGAGTTAGGTTCTTTTTAGCTTTAGCAAATTCTCCCCAAGCTAGAGATTGTAAGAAATGTGATTTTGTTTTATGATCTCTAACATAGTTATCAAATTGTTCTTTTTCTAGGTTTTTAAGCTTTAACATATAATGCCTCACTTTCCTAGAATTAGTATATCATAGTTATCGAAGAATAGTATAGTTAAATCATATAGTAATTGTTATCTTCTTGAAGATAATTATCGTTCTTTTCATTTTCTAATAATTTTATTCTTTCTTCTAATTCCTTTAGCTTTTCTCTAATAATCGCAATTTCACAATTATTAGGAAATATAATTGGATATGGAAAATTATTCATATAAGCACCAACTTTCTTTATATATTATGCAAATTAGCACTATCTGTGATAAAATAGAACCAGGTGGATATATGAGACTTAGAAATGTGAAAAACAAAGACATAATTATGAATAATTCTACTTATTTAGTAAAGAATTATTATGAATTAAAAGGTAAATGGAGTAAGTATTTTAATAATAATAATCCAATATACATTGAGATTGGTATGGGAAAAGGTAAATTTATTATTGAGAATGCAATTAAATATCCTAATATTAATTTCATTGGAATTGAAAAGTATGATAGTGTTATTGCTAAGGCATTGAAGAAAATACCTGAAGGATTAAATAACTTAGTTATGCTTAGATGTAATGCTTTGGATATAGATCAAGTATTTGATCATGAGATAGAGCATATCTTTTTAAATTTTTCAGATCCATGGCCTAAAAATAGACATCATTTGCGTAGATTATCTAGTAAAGTATTTTTAACAAAATATGATAGTATTTTTAAGAAAGATAAAACTATAGAAATGCGTACTGATAATAGAGAGTTATTTGAGTATTCATTAGTTAGTTTTAGTGAATATGGATATGTATTGAATAAAGTAAGTTTAGATTTTCACAAAGAAGAAGTCCCAGAAATTACTACTGAATATGAAGATAAGTTTAGTAGTGAAGGTTTACCAATATACTATTTATTGTGTAGTAAGGGTTTTGTTAAAAAACGTAAATAACTATAAAATATTTCCACATTTAACAAAAAGATGTTATAATATAATAAGAGTAGGTGAAATATGAAAAAATTAACTGTTTTACTCTCTGCTATTTTACTTTTTATGACAGGTTGTAGTGTTGTTAAATTAAATGACAACAATATTGAGAAAAATATAGATACAATAATGTCAGAAAAAGGTAAACTACATAATGTTTATTATGATGGGTATAAGTATTATTTACCTAAAGGAATAAACTTTGTTAGTAAAGATGATTTTAATGCTGTATTAAAAGATAGACTTAATAATAAGTATTATTTGTATGTAGATGTAATTGGATATTATAATAAAGTAAAGAATAGTTATGAAGAAAACTATGATTTATATCTTTCTAAAAAAATTAAGTATAATAAGAAAGATGGTTATATTCAAATAGAAGAAATTGATTCTAAATATTTTATTCAATATGTATATAATTATGTTAAAATAGAGGCATATGTTTCTAAAGAAGACTTGAATGATGTTATTATTAATTTGAGCTATATTTTAAATTCAGTTAAATATAATGACAAAGTATTAGAGAGTTTAGTTGGAGATAATGTTTTAGATTATAAAGAAGTAGAGTATAATCTATTTAAAGCAGATTCTTCTAAAGAATCATTCTTAGATGTTGTTGAAAGAGAAGAAACTGATAAATATAAGAAAGATATAGAAGATGAAAAAATCGAATTAGAAGATTAATAAAAGAGGTGAACTCATGGGTGTGTTAGATAAGATTAAGAATGCTCTTTTTGAAGTAGAATATGTTGAAGTAGAAGAACCACCAAAGAAAGAAAAGAAGGTTAAACATAAAGAACCAAAAGAGCCAAAAGCAGAAAAGAAACCTATTGCTAAAAAGATAGTTTTACCGGGTAAGAAAGAAGAAAAGGTTGAAGAGATCGAAGAAGAAGAATTATTAGATGAAGACTTCGAAGTTAGACCTAAAGAAGAAGTAGTAAAAGAAGATGTTAAAGAAAGCTTTAAATTCATGGATGATGAAGATTTTAAAGTTGATGATGACTATTCTGATGATGAACCTGAAATTATTGATAATGAACCTGAAATAGAAATAAAAGAAGAGGTTAAGGAAGAAGTAAGAGAAAGAAAAGAACCAGAATATAATTATTATCAAGAAAAAGCTTACTCTAATAACCAAGAAAGTAGACCTTATGGAATGGATAATTCATATAAGGTGCCTGTTCATCAATATGGTACATATGAGAGATATGAAGAAAAGACTTACTTTAAACCAAGTCCAATTATTTCACCAATTTATGGTATTTTAGATAAGAATTATAAAAAGGAAGATGTTAAGGAAAAAAGAGAAGTTAAAATAAGTTCTTATTCTAGAAGTAATATGAATGTAGATGATATTAGAAATAAGGCTTATGGTAAAGAAAAAGAAGAAGAAAAACCAGTAAAGTTTGAAACAGAAGAAGATGATGAAAGTTTAATGGTTGATTTAAGTGATAAATCAAAACCAGAAGTAAAAGAATTAACTGTTGGAGATGCTTTGGAATATTTTCAAGATTTAGGGTTAGAATATAATGTAGATTATGTTGATGCTAGTACTGATAAAAAACAAACTAAAGAAGAAGTTGTTAAAGAAGAAAAAGAAGAAGTAATAGTACCTAAACTAAAAGAAGAAGTAAAAGAAAAAGGAGAAAAAGAAATAGAAGAAAAAGAATCACCAGCAGAGAGTACAAAAGAAGACGATGATAATTTATTTGATTTAATTGATTCAATGTATCAAGAGAATAATTAAGAGGTGATATAATGGAAACTTTAAGTGCAGTTTTACCAATTATATTATATATAGTCGCAATTGTATTATTAATTGTACTAATAATAATTGGAATAAGAATTTTAGGAATGCTAGATAGAGTTGACAAAGTAATAGAAAATGTAGAATCAAAAGTTGCATCTTTTGATAATGCTATTAATACAATGAATAAAGCAGTAAGTGGAATTGCTAATATAAGTGATTCTGTAGTGTTCGGTGTAACAACTGCTATTTCAAAAATGTTTAATAAAAAACGTAAAGAGGAGGATAATGTTTATGAGTAAGAAAGGATTTGGAAAAATTGCTTTTGGAGCTGCTATTGGAGCTGGACTAGGATTATTATTTGCCCCTAAGAAAGGTGAAGAAACTAGAAAGGAATTAAAAGTTAAGCTAGATGATTTACTAAAACAAGTAAAAGAAATCGATGCTGATGATGTAAAAAAAGAATTTGATGTTAAAGTAGCAGAAATTAAAACAGAATTAGCTGATTTAGACAAAGAGAAAGCTGTAGCTATTGCTAAAGAAAAAGGAAAAGATTTAAAGAAACAAGCAGAAGATTTAGTAAAATTAGCTAAGGAAAAAGGAACTCCAGTTTTAAAAGAAAGTGCAGAAGATTTATTACAAACTGTAATTAAAGCATCAAAAGAAGCATTAAAGAAATTAGAAGATAAATAAAAGTCAAATTATTGACTTTTTTTCTTTATGTGATAAGATATATATGTATTTTCGATGAAGGAATACTAGTAGTAAAATAAATTATTTGTAGAGAGTTAACGTTAGGTGGAAGTTAATAATAATTGTTTTATGAATTACATATTCATGAGGAAAGCGTTGGTCGCGTTAAGACTTAAAGTGCATGTGTAATACATGAATTAAGGTGGTACCGCGAATAATTCGTCCTTATGGATTAATTGTTCTTTTTTTTTAGGAGGCATGATATATGGAGACAGAGTATGAAGTTAGAATCCTAGAAATTGATGCTGAAGATGCTATTAAAAGATTAGAAAAAATAGGGGCTTCAAAAGAATGGGATTTATTGCAAAGAAGATATGTCTATGATTTTATTCCAAAAGTGGATAGTAAATGGATAAGACTTCGTACTAATGGTAAAAAGACAACACTTACTATTAAGGAAATAGTATCCAGTGATATAGATGGTACTAGAGAATTAGAAATAGAAGTAGATGACTTTGATAAATGCTATCAAATATTAAAAGAATTAGGTTATGAAGATAGAGGTTATCAAGAAAATAGAAGAGTTCAATATAAATATGACGGAGTAGAAATAGATATAGACTATTGGCCGTTAATACCTACTTATTTGGAGATAGAGGGACCAAGTGAAGAAAAGGTCTATGAAATAGTTGAACTTTTAGGTTATAATAGAGAAGAATGCACAGCTAAAGATGTAGATGGTATTTACACAGACTACGGTCATGATGTTAAAAAAATAAAGAGTTTAAAATTGGAGGAGGAAAGAAAATGACAGTATATGAAGACTTAGTGTGGAGAGGACTAATTCAAGAAATAAGTAGTCCAAACCTAATTGATAAATTAAATAATGGAGGAATGACTTTATATATAGGAACAGATCCAACAGCTGATTCTATGCATATAGGACACTATTCATCATTTTTAATATGTACGAGATTAGCCAAAGCAGGTCATAGACCACTTTTACTAGTAGGAGGAGCTACTGGATTAATAGGAGATCCTAAACCAAATTCAGAAAGACCATTAGTTTCTAAAGAAGAAATAGAAAAGAATGCTAAAGGATTAACTGCTCAAGCTAAAAAGATATTTGGATTTGAAGTAGTTAATAACTGGGATTGGACAAAAGATATTAATATTTGTGATTTCTTAAGAGATTATGGTAAATACTTTAATATTAATTATATGCTTGCTAAAGATCATGTTAAATCAAGAATGGATGTAGGTATTACTTATACAGAATTTTCTTATATGTTATTACAAGCAATGGATTTCTATTACTTATTTAAAGAAGAAAACTGTGAATTACAAGTAGCTGGTTCAGATCAATGGGGTAATATAACTGCTGGTATTGAATTAATTAGAAAGAAATTAGATAAAGAAGCTTATGGTATGGTAATGCCTCTTATTACTGATTCTCAAGGTAATAAGTTTGGTAAAACTGAAGGTAATGCTTTATGGTTAGATGAGAATAAAACATCTTCTTATGAGTTCTATCAATACTTAATTAATCTAGAAGATTGTATGATTATTGATTACTTAAAGAAATTAACTTTCTTATCTAAAGAAGAAATTGAAAAGATTGAGAAAGAGAATAATGAACATCCAGAGAAGAGAATTGCTCATAAAGCATTAGCTCATGAAATTATTACTCACATTCATAGTGAAGAAAGTTATCAAGAAGCAGTTAAGATTTCTGAAGCATTATTCAGTGGTAATATAAAAGATTTTACTGCTAAAGAAGTAGAGATGGCTTTTGGAGGATTAACTCCATTTGAAGTAAGTGAAGATAAGAATATTGTTGATTTATTAGTAGATGGTGGAGTATGCTCTAGTAAAAGAGAAGCTCGTGAATTCATTAATAATGGATCAATCACATTAAATGGTGAAAAAGTAACTGATTTAGAATTTGTAGTTTCTAAAGATAAATGTATTGAAGATAAATATATTGTTATTAGAAGAGGTAAGAAGAAATACTTCATAGGAATTTATAAATAAAAAGAGACCCATAAGGGTCTTTTTATTGTGAAAAGAATGAACAATTGATATAATAATTATGATAGGAGGGATAGTATGAGAAAGAATAAATTTATTCAAAGAAAACAACAAAGTATGAAGAATGCTATTATATTATTAATTCTCATACTAGGAATAGGATATGCCCTTATACAGAGTAATTTAAATATCAATGGAACAGCTAATATGGGAGCACCTACATGGAATATTCATTGGGAGAATGTCCAAGTAAAAGAAGGATCAGTAAGTGCATCTACACCAACAATTAATAGTGATCAGACAACAGTAACATATTCAGTAGTATTAAATGTTCCAGGAGATTATTATGAGTTTACTGTAGATGCGGTTAACTCAGGTACAATAGATGGAATGATAGAGAGTATTACATCTAAGCTTAATGGAGCAACAATAACCAATCTACCAAATTATTTAGAATATACAATAAGTTATGCAGATGATGTTCCATTAGCGATTAATCAATTACTAGCTGCAGGAACAACAGAAACATACAAAGTAAGAATAAAATATAGAGATGATATAGAATTAAATCAAATACCAGCAACAAATCAAACTCTGACATTACAATTCACAGTTAAATATAAACAAGCTGATGATGATGCGTTTGAACCAAAGCGATTGTATAATGTCTTAAAAGATGCAGCTGCAGAAAGAACATATGCTAAAAGATATACAGGAAATCATCATGATTCATTTACTGAAGAACCATCAAAGAATATCTATTATTGGTATGGAAGTAATGATACAAATGGAACAGCAATTACAGATATGAATAATGTTATATTTGCAGACTTTTGCTGGCAAATGATAAGAACAACAGATACGGGTGGAGTTAAATTAGTTTATAATGGAATACCAAGTAGTGGACAATGTAATAATAGTGGGGCTGATACTACTATAGGAACATCAGCATTTAATACTAATTGGAATTCATTAGCCTATGTAGGATATATGTATAATCCAAATACAGTAAAAACATATAAAGCAGAAAGTGCTGCAACAAGTGGAAGCCTATTTGGAACAGGAGTAACATATAACGGAGGAAATTACACTCTAACTAGTACATCAACAACATATGATTCAACTCATCATTATACATGTAATAATACAACCGGAACATGTAGTGCAGTGAGATATTATTACTATAAAAATTACTATATGGAAATAAGCGATGGAAGAACAATTGAACAGTGTTTAACAGATATGTTATCAGCCGACAATGTCAATCAAACAAATTCAACTATTAAAACAGCAATAGATAATTGGTATGAAACAAACATGACAAATTATACAGCTAGATTAGAAGACACAATATTTTGCAATGATAGAAGTATATATTCGTTAGGTGGTTGGAATCCAAATGGAGGAGATAAAGAAGGACATCTTGAATTTAAAAATTCTAATTTAAATGGAGATTTGAGTTGTACAAATACAACCGATAAATTTAGTTTATCAAACTCAAAAGCTATGTTAACATATCCAGTAGGATTATTAACATCATCAGAAACATATCTACTAAATAATGACAATATTCGAAAAACAGGGAGTGGTTATGAGCTCATTTCGCCTAACAGTTTCAGCAGCTACTACACTAATCCTTATGTGCGTAGTGTCAGTTCAGTGGGTAAAATTAGCAACAACAACGTATATAGTTTCAGTGGTGTTCGTCCTGTAGTCTCTCTAAGACCGGGGACATTGTATACTAGTGGTGATGGAAGTAAGAATAATCCATATATAGTAGAATAATAAAAACTCAATATCTTAGATATTGGGTTTTATTTTTTCTTTATTTTTGATACAATTAAATATAGATAGGAGGCTGTTATATGAGTAAGAGAAGCAATAAAAGAATATTACAAAGAGTTAAGTTAATCACCATTATATGTGCAATTATCTTATTCATAGAAGTTTGCTTTGTACTATATTCAATATTTTTTAAGAATAAGGAATCTTTATATTTTGATGGTATAAATTCTATTATAAATAATAATTCTTCTTATGTTACTGTTGGTAGTAATAATGATAATGATAATCATTATGAAAAAGCTAAATTAACTAAATATAGTAAGAAGAAAGAGAAAGTCTATGAGAAGTTATATAATAGTGGATATAATAGTGCTTTCTTTGGTGTTACTTTTGATGAAGAAAGCATAGTTGCGGTAGGTAGTTATGAAAAGGAATTAGAAGATCATAATAATTCAATCAGGAAAGCTTTGTTAGTTAAATATGATGAAGCTGGAGAAGTTATCTTTTCAAGAGATTTTGAGATTTTAGATAATTCTAAATTTACTTCAATTGTTAAAGTAGATGATGGTTATTTAGTTACTGGTCAAAGTGTTTATATGAATACTAAAGTAGGTACTAAAGAGGGTGGAGCTGTTTTAGTTAAATATGATTATGATGGTAATATGCTTTGGTATAAGACTTATGGAAATAGTAAGAATGCTATATTTAATGACCTATCAATTATAAATGATAGTATTTATGTAGTAGGTACTAATGATAATAATTTGGGCATTCTTTGTAAATATGATTTGGCTGGTAATTTAATTGGTTATAGTGATTATAAATATACGGATGATAAGGGATTTAGTGGAATAATTAATGTAAATGATAAGCTATATATAAGTGGTTCTACTAGAGTAGGTAATAATCTGACTAATGCAATGATAGCGGTATATGATTTGGATTGTAATTATCAAAATCAAGTTATTTATAATGGAGAAGGATCTACTAGATATAATAAATTAATAGTTGATAGAGATAATAATATTATTGGTATTGGGATAAAAACTACTAATAAAGAATCCAGTAGTAGAACAGCTAATAATGTTAATTATGATGGTATTATAGGTAAGTATACTAATGATTTAAAAGAAGTAACAGTAGAGACTTATGGTGATGATAGAGATGATTATTTTACTGATGTTATTTTAGTAGATAATAGTTATTTAGTAGTAGGATATTCATCATATGAAGATGGAAGTTACTTAAGTAAATTTATAAGATATAGTGATGCCTTAAAAGTACTGGAGGTAGATTCATGAAAATAACTTTAGTACGTCATGGTCAAACTGATGATAATTTAAATGGTATTATGCAAGGTAGAAGAAATGTATTAATGAATGATACTGGTAGAAGACAATGTCAGATGTTAAGAATGAAATTAGATAATATGCATTTTGATTATTGTTATATGTCTCCTTTAACAAGAACAGTAGAAACAGCAATGATTTTAATAGGAGATAAGGTTGAAATGATACCCGATCAAAGAATATTAGAACGTGAGATGGGTGAATTAGATGGAAAACCTAGAGAAATGTATAATGCCTATAAATATTGGGATTATGACCTTAATAAAGATGATTTTGGAGTAGAACCAGTACAAAGTGTGATTAAAAGATGTGAAGAGTTTCTAAATTATTTAAAAGATAAGTATACAGATGAATCAATATTAATAGTAACTCATCAAGCTCCATATAGGGCATTAAAAACATTAATTACAAAGAAAGAATTAAAGGGTAGTCTTTTAGCTGGAATGATAAATAATTGCGCTTGTGAGACGTTTGAAATTTAAGGAAGAGTAATTCTTCTTTTTTCTTGACAAAAAACAAATAAGAAACTATACTTAATTTAGAAAATATGTGGGGAGGCTACAATTAATGGAACGTAAAATTGAAGAATTTTATCACAAATGGAAGAAAGATATTATTAGAAAGCCATTGATGATATATGGTGGTAAACAAGTTGGAAAGACATATTCAGTCTTAGAATTTGGTAAAAAAGAATATAAAAATGTAGTTTATTTGAACACAGAGAATAATAAAAAGCTAATTGATATTTTCAAAAAAGAAAGATCAGTAGATAAATTAATATTAAGTTTATCGCTTTTATCAGGAGAAACTATTTTAAAAGAGGATACTTTGATTGTCCTTGATAATGTAGTAGATATTGAAGTTGTTAGAGGATTAAAAGCTTTTGGAACTGAACATAGTAAGTATCATGTTATTGCGATTACTTCTAGAAAAGAAAAGTTATCTGAATTTAAAAGTGAAGAGTTACAGTTTAAGAGTATGAATGAAATGGATTTTGAAGAATACTTATGGGCTAGAAAAGAAAAAAGCTTATCTAAAGTTATAAGACAATCTTTTGAAAAAAGGAAAACTTGTCCATTCCATAAAGTTGCTCTTGAATTATTCCATGATTATTTAGAAACTGGAGGATTACCAGAAGTAGTAAAAGCTAGTATTGATGGTAAATCTAGTTATGAAATAGATACAATTAAGCAAAAATTATTAGATGTTTATAAAAAGGAAATTGCTTTAAATAAGGTATTAATAGATATACCTAGAGGTTTGGAAGTAGTTGATTCTATTCCTGAACAATTAAGCAAAGAAAATAAAAAGTTCCAATATGGTCTTTTAGGAACTGGTAGAAGAGCTAAAGAATATGAAAGCTGCATCAAATACTTAGTTAATAATGAAATAGTATATAGAAGTAACAAAGTAAAAGATATTAAATCTCCATTAAGTAGTTGTAGAGATAAAGATAGTTTTAAATTATATATGCCAGATGATGGATTATTATATACAATGCTTCATTTAAATAAGAAAGAGATGTTATCAAATGAAAGTATTAAGGAAGTAATGTATGAAAATCATATAGCAAAAACATTAGTTGAAAGTGATTATTCATTATATTATTATCAATCTGAAGGAAAAGCAGAAGTTAATTTTGTTATTCAAAATAGAATGGGACAAATTATTCCAATAGAACTAACAACTAAGACTAATTCAAAAGCTAAATCTTTGGCAGTATTTATGAAAAAATTCACTGTATTGCAAGCTTATAGAATAACAGAAAATAATTTCGCAACAAAAAAGGATATTAGATATATCCCAGTATATGCAGTGTTCTGCTTAAACGATACAAAAATATAAAAATACTTCGTAGGAAGTATTTTTTATATTAAAGATTTTTATCTATCTCAAATAATAAGCCTGGATTTACATTTAATGCAAGAGAAATTTTCCACAATGTGTCTACAGAAAAAGATTTTCTACCTTTTTTAGATTCATTTCTTCTGATAAATTCGTGAGAGACACCACATCGCTCAGCAAGTTCAGCTTGAGAAATGCCAGCAATGTTTCTATACTTTTTGATATTTTTGGCTATTTGTTCATAAATATTAATCTCGTATTTATTCATACAACTTCTCCTCCTACAAGACTTAATTCTATTATGACTTAAAAAATACAAAAGGTATGTAAACAGATGAATTACGCAAACTTTTTTTGCATTTTAAATTTAATTGCAAATATCGAAAAAATGTTCTATAATGTAATTGAGGTGTTAACATGAAAGAACGAATAATATTTCATATAGATGTTAATAATGCATTTCTTTCATGGACTGCGATTTACTTGTTAAATAATGGTTTTAAGAAAGATATAAGAAAAATTCCAGCAGTTATTGGTGGTGATGAAAAGACTAGAAGGGGAATTGTTTTAGCTAAATCACCTGTCGCAAAAAAATATGGAATTGTTACTGCAGAAACTTTATACATGGCTAGAAAAAAATGTAAAAAAATTGAAGTTTATCACCCTAATTATAACTGGTATTATAAAAAATCAAAAGAATTGATGGAATATTTGAGTAAATTTTCACCAATTCAAGAGCAATTATCGATTGATGAGTGTTTTCTAGATATGACTGGAATGAATTATATTTATAAAGACGTAATAAAATTAGCATATCAAATTAAGGATGAAATAAAAGAAAAATTTGGTTACACAGTAAATATTGGAATTGCAAATAATAAATTGTGTGCTAAAATGGCGAGTGATTTTGAAAAGCCAGATAAAGTACATACCTTATTTAATAACGAAATTGAAACTAAGTTATGGCCTTTAGATGTAAAAGATTTATACATGTGTGGTAAGAGTACTACTAAAGAGTTATATAAATTAAATGTTCATACAATTGGCGATCTAGCTGGGTTAGATGAAAAATTTTTAGAAAAGCATTTTAAAGCTCAGGGAAAATATTTATATAATGCATCTCATGGAATAGACAATTCTAAAGTAGAAGTACACGAAACTAAGAATCCTAGTATAAGTATAAGTGAAACATTACCATATAATTATACTGATGAGAAAAAATTAAAAGAAATAATCTTTAGACAAGTAGAAGAATTAAGTAGAGAATTAAGAAGTAAAAAGATGTTTGCTAAAACTATAGGTATTACTTTTAAGAATAGTAATTTTACTAGTTATAGTGCTCAAGAAACCTTAGAAAATGCAACTGATAATACTAAAGAAATATTAAAAGTAGCATATAAAGTATTTGAAAGTAGTTATAAACAAGATGAAATTAGATTAATTGGAGTGCGTTTAGCTAATTTAATGAATAATAGAAATGAACAAGTATCATTATTTGATAATAAAGAAGATAATTTAGATCATACAACTGATATTCAAAAGACAATTGATGAAATTAATAATAAATTTGGTAAATCATTAGTAAAACCGGCTTCTTTAAAAGTGATTGGTGAAGCTAGAGAAAAGAAAAGTTATATGGAATAAAAAAAGAATCAAAAGAGGGTGTTTTTGTAAATATCCAGTTCCTATTAAATGTATACTTATAAAGATATAATTAATATAGGAGAATAGGTATGATAATATATAAGGATAACATAAAAATTCTTTTGATTATTTTAATACTAGGACTAGGTATAGGATATGCTTATATTAATAGTGACTTAAATATCAATGGTACTGCTCAAGTAAATAGTGCTAACTGGGATATACATTGGGCAAATATTCAGGTAGCTAGTGGTTCAGTATCCGGAACCAATGTTGTCACAGCACCAACTATATCAAATAGTACAACAGTTAATTATAGTGTAATATTAGATACTCCAGGTGATTATTATGAATTTACTGTAGATGCAGTTAATGCTGGAAGTATAGATGCAATGATAGATACCATAGATTCTAAGTTAAATGGGGCAACAATAACAGCATTACCAACATATTTAAAATATAGTATTACCTACGCTGATGGAGTAGCGCTAGAATCAAATCATCAACTACTGCATAATACAATAGAGACATATAAAATAAGAATAGAATATAGGACTGATATAGAATTAAATCAGTTACCCGCCACTAATCAAAGTCTATTGTTACAATTTACAGTAATATATCGACAAGCAACAGAAGATGTAATTGAGGTAAATCATTTGTTAAAGTATACAATAAGTAGTGTAGAAATGAATATAGGACAACCAATACCAAGTGCTGTAACTGCATATAATACCGCTACAGAAGCATTAGCAGCACTACCAAATAGTCCATTCTATTTAAAGCATGCAATTCGGAATGGGATAGTAACTGAGAGTTATATTGAGTTTATAGTAACACCTGAGATGGCAAGTGCCAATCCTGGAATGACAGTAGGAATTTATACAATAAGAGGATTAGATATATTGGATGACAATTCACCAAGAATGGATTTTTGCAAAGATGAATACTATAATCAAGCTATAGGGGGATGTCTCAGCACGTATTATGCAAGCAATAAAGCAACGGTGCTAACTGCTTTTGGAAGTGGTAATTGTATCGATACTTCTCCTGGTACTTTTTCTGATATTGATTGCCATGTTTCTGGCTTGAGTGTCATGGTCTCTTCACGCAATATATCTATAGGCAGTGTCGATTGTGAGTGTGGCATAAGTGGTTTTGGATCATCCGCTTGCGAATATTAATATCAAGTAGTTGAGTCTAAGTCAGTATGTCGAAGGCGTAAAAGAAAGTGTGTGTTAATCACAGACATATGAGTGTACAAAAGCAACATTTTGAGTTGCTTTTTATTTTGTAAAAATTTAATAAAAAAACTCTTGCATTTGTTGATATTACTTGTTATAATTAAATACGTGTGACTGCTTAGATGTGCGAGGTTGTCGATACACCAGGAAGAGTTGCTAATTGGTTATCGGGTTATTCGTTCGGAGCAAGTCTATACTAGATATAGGCGAAGGGAGGATATTAAATGTCAACAGAAAAGATTCGTATTAGAATTAAAGGATACGATCATAGAATCTTAGATAATGCAGCTAAGAAAATTGTTGAAACTGTTAAGAGATCTGGTGGAAACATCTCTGGTCCAGTACCACTTCCAACAGAAATCGAAAAGTTTACAATCTTAAGAGCTGTTCACAAATATAAAGATTCTCGTGAACAATTCGAAATGCGTACACACAAAAGACTAATTGATATCAAAAATCCAAGCAAGGAGACTATTGATGCGCTTGCGCACTTAGATTTACCAAGTGGAGTAGATATCGACATAAAAACTAAATAATGGAGGAAAAAATAATGAAAGGAATCTTAGGTAAGAAAATCGGAATGACTCAAGTATTTACTAAAGATGGTAAATTAATTCCGGTAACTGTTATTGAAGTTGAACCAAATGTGGTTACTCAAATTAAAACAGTTGAAAAAGATGGTTATGACGCAATTCAATTAGGAACTGACACTAAGAAAGAAAAAGTTAGTACTAAAGCAGAAATTGGTCATACAAAGAAAGCTAACACAACACCTAAGCGCTGCTTAAAAGAAATTAGAGGAGTAAACGTTAACGATTACACTTTAGGCCAAACAATTGGTGTCGATTTATTTGAAGCAGGTGAAATTGTTGATGTTACAGGAACCAGTAAAGGAAAAGGGTTCCAAGGTGTTATTAAAAGACACAATCAGTCTCGTGGACCTATGGGTCATGGTTCTCAATACCATAGAGGTGTTGGATCATTAGGTACAATGTTACCAATGCATGTACTTAAAGGTAAGAAAATGCCTGGACATATGGGTAATGTTCAAAGAACAGTTCAAAATCTTGAAATTATTCAAGTAGATACAGAAAATAATGTAATTTTAGTTAAAGGTAATGTTCCTGGACCAAAGAAATCATTTGTTATGATTCGTACTGCAGTAAAGCGTCCTGGTGATAAGAATGAAGCTTCAGATTTAATAACTTATGTTGTTGAAGAAGAAGTTACAGAAGAACCAGTAGAAGAAACTGTAGAAGAGGCTGTTGAAACTACTGAAGAGGTTGCTGAAGAAGTTGAAGAAACTGAAGAAGCAGCTGAAGAAGAAACAACTGAAGAATAATCATCACAATATAATATAGAAAGAAAAAATAATATATAAGTGATGAAAGGAGGAATCTTAATGAAAAAAGTAGAACTTTTAAATCTTAAAGGTGAAAAAGTAAAGGACATTAACTTAAATGAAGAAATATTTGGAATTAAAGTAAATAAAAACGTTTTAAACGATGCAATTATTTTATCAAGAGCATCATTAAGACAAGGAACACACAAGACTAAAAATCGTTCAGAAGTATCTGGCGGTGGTAGAAAACCATGGAGACAAAAAGGAACAGGACGTGCTCGTCAAGGTTCAATTAGAGCTGTTCAATGGGTAGGTGGAGGAAGATATGGAACTCCAGTACCTAGAGACTATAGTAAAAAGCAAAATAGAAAAGAAAGACAAATTGCTATTAAGTCAGCATTAAGTGATAAAGTAGCAAATAAAGAATTAGTTGTTTTAGATAAGTTAACTGTTAAAACTCCTAAAACAAAAGAAATGTTAGGTATTTTAGAAACATTAAAAGTTGCTGATAAGAAAGTATTATTAGTAGTTAAAGAATTTGATGATAATTTAATCTTAGCATCAAGAAATTTACAAAATGTAGTACTAATCTTAGCAGATGAAATTAATGTTTTAGATATTGTAGGTACTGATGTAATGGTTGTTACAGAAGATGCCTTAAAATATGTTGAGGAGGTGCTTAAATAATGAAAGATACTAAATACTTAGAAATAATCAAAGCACCAGTTATTACTGAAAAATCAGAAATGGCAAGAAGCGAAGGGAAATATACATTTAAATGTGATCCTAAAGCTACTAAATTAGAAATAAAAGAAGCTATTGAAAAAATATTTAATGTTAAAGTTACTAGTATTAGAACTATTAATGTTAAACCAAAGAAAAGAAGAGTTGGTCGTTATACTGGATTAACTAATCGTACAAAGAAAGCGATTGTTACCCTTGAAGAAGGACAAACAATTGATCTTGGTTAGAAGGAGGAAATAAGTTATGGCAATCAGAAATTATAAACCTACTACACCAGGACGTAGAAAAATGAGTGCATTAGTAAATGAAGAAATAACTACTAGCACTCCTGAAAAAACACTTACAGTTACCATGAAGAAAAATGGTGGACGTAATAATCAAGGTAAGATAACTGTTCGTCATCAAGGTGGCGGTGTAAAAAGAAGATATCGTATCATTGATTTCAAGAGAAATAAATTAAACGTTCCTGGAACAGTAGCAACAATTGAATATGATCCAAACAGAACTGCAAATATTGCTTTAATCAATTATGCAGATGGAGAAAAGAGATATATTATTGCTCCTAAAGGATTAGAAGTTGGAGCAAAGATTGAAGCAGGAGAAAATGCTGATATCAAAGTTGGTAATGCATTACCAATTATGAATATACCAGTTGGTACAATGGTTCATAACATTGAATTACGTCCTGGAAAAGGTGGAGAACTAGCAAGATCTGCTGGTGCATCTGCTCAAATCTTAGGTCGTGAAGCAAATTATGTAATGATTCGTTTATCAAGTGGTGAACAAAGAAAAGTATTAGGAACATGTATGGCAACAGTTGGAGAAGTTGGAAACGAAGATTCTTCACTTGTTAAAGTAGGAAAAGCTGGTCGTAAACGTTTAATGGGTATCAGACCTACAGTTCGTGGATCAGTTATGAATCCAAATGATCACCCACATGGTGGTGGTGAAGGACGTGCTCCAGTAGGACGTAAAGCACCAGTAACACCTTGGGGTAAACCAGCACTTGGATTAAAGACACGTAAGAAAAAACAATCTGACAAGTTCATAGTACGTCGTCGCAATAGTTAATAGGAAAGGATGATTAAAAAATGGCAAGAAGTTTAAAAAAAGGACCTTATGTTTTTGATAGATTATTAAAAAAGGTTCAAGAATTAAATAAAAACGGAAAAAAAGAAGTCATTAAAACATGGTCACGCCGTTCAACTATTTACCCTGATTTTATTGGACATACTTTCGCAGTACATAACGGAAAAGAATTTATTCCAGTTTATATTACTGAAGATATGGTTGGACATAAATTAGGTGAATTTGCATTAACACGTAAATTTGGTGGACATGGCGGAGATAAGAAATAATAATGACTAGGAGGGTAAATATATGGAAGCAAAAGCAATTGCTAAAGGATTAAGAGTATCACCAATCAGAGCTCGTTTAGTAGTAGATATGATTCGTGGTAAAAAAGTATCTGAAGCAGAAAACATTTTAGCAAATACTAACTCAAAGTCAGCAAGACTTACAAAAAAAGTATTAGATTCTGCTATTGCTAACGCTGTAAACAATAATGGAGCAGAAGTTGAAACATTATATGTTAAAGAAGCAAGAGTAGATGCTGGTCCTGTTATGAAACGTCATATCTTTGATTCACGTGGACATATAGGACATAACAATCATAGAACTAGTCACATTAATATAGTGGTGGCTACAAAAAATTAATAAGGAGGTTACAATATGGGACAAAAGGTAAATCCTAATGGACTAAGACTTGGTATCAATAAAGATTGGGAAGCAAAATGGTATAGTAATAAAGCTGATTTTGCTAAATATTTAGATAAAGATATTAAAATTCGTAAGTATTTAGAGAAAAATCTAACTAATGCTGGTATTGCTAAAGTTGAAATTGAAAGAACTGCAAAAAGAACAGAAGTTGTTATCCACACATCTAAACCTGGTGTTATGATCGGTCATGGTGGAGAAGAAATTGAAAAATTAAAGAAACAATTATCAAAAATTGCAGATGAAAATGTTCAAATCTCAATTGTTGATATTAAGAAAGCAGATTTAAATGCTCAATTAGTAGCTGATTCAATTGCTAATCAAATTACTAATAGAGCTTCATTCCGTATGGCTCAAAAGCGTGCAATTAGAAATGCTATGAAAGCTGGAGCTAAAGGAATTAAGACATCAGTATCTGGACGTTTAGGTGGAGCTGATATGGCTCGTAGTGAAGGTTATACTGAAGGTACAATCCCACTACATACTTTAAGAGCAGATGTAGATTATGCTACAAGTGAAGCTGATACAACATTCGGAAAAATTGGTGTAAAAGTATGGATCTATAAAGGAGAAATCCTTAATAAGAAAAATAAAGAAAACAATAAAGAAAATAAAGCTGAAAAAGCTGATAAGGCTAAAGGAGGTAATTAATTATGTTAATACCATCAAGAACTAAGTATCGTCGTGTGCATAGATTACCTCATGAAGGTCGCTCTCGTGGTAATAGAGAATTACACTTCGGCGAATATGGTCTTCAAGCAAAAGAAGGTGCTTGGATTACAGCGAACCAAATTGAAGCTGCACGTATTGCCATGACTCGTTACATGAAGCGTGGAGGAAAAGTTTGGATTAATATCTTTCCACATATGCCTTTAACTAAAAAACCTATCGGTACAAGACAAGGTAAAGGTAAAGGTAATGTTGAAGGATGGGTTGCAGTAGTTAAAGAAGGTAAAATAATGTTCGAGATTTCTGGTGTTGATGAAGCAACAGCTCGTGAAGCATTAAGATTAGCTTCTCATAAACTACCAGTTGCAACTAAATTTGTTAAAAAAGAAAACGGTGGTGAATCAAATGAAGGTTAAAGAAATTAGAGAATTATCAACTGAAGAAATCAATAAGAAATTAGTAGAAACTAAAGAAGAATTATTTAATTTACGTTTTCAACAAGCTACAGGTAGCTTAGAAAAACCTTCTAGAATTAGAGAATTGAGACACACTGTTGCAAGAATGAAAACCGTTCTTAAAGAACGTGAAATGAGCGAATAGGAGGAAATGTAAGTGGAAAAGAAATTAAGTAGAGAATTAGTTGGAAAAGTAGTTAGTGCTGCTAATGATAAGACAATCACTGTTTTAGTTGAAACTTATAAAAACCATCCTAAATATCACAAGAGAGTTAAAAGCTCTAAAAAATATTGTGTACATGATGAAAAGAATATTGCAAAAGTTGGAGATGTAGTTCGTATAGTTGAAACTAGACCATTATCAAAGACTAAACATTTCTATTTAAAAGAAATAGTAAAAGAAGCAGTTATTATTTAACGCTTAGATGAGAAGGAGGAATAAT
>JAFWGF010000044.1 GCA_017512495.1 Bacilli bacterium | reverse complement strand
GCAGCAGGAGTTGGTAATAAACCAGGATTTACTAAGAGTCTTAGTTGGATTAGAATTAATAAAGATTTAGAATTATTAGATACTCCAGGAATATTATGGCCTAAATTAGAAAATCAAGAACAAGCTCATATATTAGCTAGTTTATCTTCAATAAAAGAAGAAATATTAAATACTGATCAAATAGCTACTTTTATACTTAGAAAGATGTTTGAATTATATCCAGAAAGTTTAAAGGATAGATATGGAATAGAAGAACTAGATGAAGATTTAATTGAGACATATGATATGATTGCTAAAAAAAGAGGAGCATTATCGAGAGGTGGAGTAGCAGATTATGAAAGAGTATCTGAAATAATTATTAAAGATTTAAAGAATGGATACTTAGGGAACGTTACATTGGACAGGTTGAAGTAACCTGTTTTTTTTGACTTTTTGCTGATTTTGTGGTATAATGTATGCACATTTGAGTATGGCATACATATGTAATAAAAAGGGGGAACTATTAAGGATATATAATTCTTAATGGGAAGGTATGTTATATATTAATGAATGTTTAACTAGTGATACACCAGTTAAATTAGTAAATGCTAATAACAAGAGATCTATATTTGAAAAGAAAGAGCCAAAAACATATTTTAAGAAGTTTAATCATGCGGAGTTTATTGGTGAAGAATTATGTGGTATTAAGAATATTCGTTGTGCCCATTATTTCATCGCAGGATTAACTCAATTTAAAATTAATAAAACTTTATCAGCTTCTAAAACTGAAAAGTATTATCCAGTTATTGGTATTGGTTCTCAAGATTTTAAAGAAAGTAATAAAACATACAAAAGTATTAGAGATTACGAAATAAAAGCCGATAATGGTTTTGAATCAATGTTAGAAAACACTCATGATGAAGAGAATAAGAGACAATTATGTAGAGATATGTTGGAAATGTTAGCTTTAGATATTTATATGGGACAAGCAGATAGAAGTGAAGTAAATATTATGTTTGAAGAAGATGAAAATGGTAATATTAGATTAGCTCCACTATATGACTTTGAACATTCACTAAATAGTACTTGCATGAATCCAAACTATCTACATTCTAGTGCTTTATATAGTTTTAAGAATATCGATGGATGTCGAGAGTTTATTAGGAAGTATCCAATGTTTAGAGATATTTTAAGTAGCTATTTAGATGTCAACTTAGCTGAAGTAATTAGTAGAAGTTATAATAGTCGTGGCTTAATTGTTCCTAGTGATAAATGGGGATTCTACTTGGACTTTGATCAAAAACAAAAAGATAAAATACAACGAATAATTAAAAGAGCTTAGGCTCTTTTTTCTTGCATAAAAAGTTATTTATTAGTAAACTTTTAATTGAGGTAGATAATTATGAATAAAAGAGTTAAATATATTTTAATTGGTGTAGGAATTATTATTTTGATAATACTAATTGTTCCATATTTTTCAATTAAGAATAGTAAGTCTGATAAAGAAGATCCTATGGATAAATACTATTGGGATAATAGAGAAAAAGTAAATTTAGAAATGGGTAAATATGTTGAATCAAAAGATTATGTGTTAGAAGATGGAAACATTCTAGTAGAAGTAACTAATAATAATGATTATGGTGCAAATGCTAAAATATATATAGAATTTTTTGATGAAAACAATGAATCAATTACTATGATGGATGAATATATTAGTCATATAGGTTCAGCTAAAAAATCATATGAAGTTATTAATATTGGAGAAGAACTTCGTAATCTATATAAAACATATAAAATTAAAGTAGTTCTTTCATATGATAGTATTCACAAATCATATTATGATGATATAAAATTTATTTCTCTTGATGAAAAAAAAGGAATTCTTAAATTTAAGAATAATTCTAATAAGAAAATTGATTCTATTGAATGGGGAATATTATTTTATAATGAAGATAATGAAATAGTTGGTTATGAAACAGAATATATAAGTAATGTAAAAGCAAATAAGACAGTTTCAGAAAGTATTTATCTGCCTAATATTACCCATAGTAAGATAGATGTAGTTTTAGTTCAAGCATATAGTTATGATTAATAGGTGATTAAATGACAAAGAAAGAGATATTTGAAAAGCTAAATAAAATAAGTCTTGATACTAGTAATTTTATTGTTATAGGGGATGCTAGTATTGTTTGTCATGGAATAATTAAAAATAGTGAAAGCATTAAAGTATTGAGTCTCGTTCCGTTTGAGGTTAATGGGATAGAAGTAGAAGTAGTAAATAAATTAAATAAGACAGATGAAATAAATGGTTTTCAATTTCAAAAATTAGAAGATTGTTTAAATGAAATTGATGATAAAAACATCATTAAAAAAATAGAATTATACTTAGATTGCTTAGATACGTATAAGAATGAAAGAAAACTAAGAAAAGAAGGATATACTTTAATTGGTGGAGTAGATGAAGTGGGTAGAGGGCCTTTAGTTGGACCGGTAGTCGCAGCTTGTTGTATATTACCCGAAAAATTTAATTTAGATGGTTTAACTGATAGTAAGAAATTAACTGAAAAGAAAAGAGATTATTTCTTTGAAGAAATAAAAAAACAAGCTATTTCCTATGGTATTGGGATAGTAGATGAAAAAAGAATTGATGAGATAAATATTTATCAAGCAACTAAAGAAGCTATGATACAAGCTATTAATAATTGTAATATTAAACCAGAATATGTTTTAACAGATGCGATGAAACTAGATTTAGATATTCCTGTTAAGCCAATTATTAAAGGTGATCTTAGAAGTATTACTATTAGTGCAGCCAGTGTACTTGCTAAAGTAACTAGAGATAGAATGATGTATGAATTAGATAAGAAATATCCAATGTATGATTTTAAAAATAATGTTGGATATCCTACAAAAAAACATTTAGAGGCAATAGCTAAATACGGAATAATTCCAGAACATCGTAGAAGCTATGGACCAGTAAAAGAATATTTAGAAAAAAATAGTTAAATTTTGTATAACTTTACATTTTTACAGTAATATATAAATGAGGAAAGAGTTGACAAAAACTATTTTTTAATTTATAAGTTATAAATGACAGGAGGGGTCTTATGGCAAAAAACTTAGTTATTGTCGAAAGTCCTAGTAAGAGTAAAACAATTGAAAAATACTTAGGTAAGGATTATAAAGTTGTTTCTTCAAAAGGACATATTCGTGATCTAGCAACTTCAGGACCATTAGGTTTAGGAGTAGATATTGAACATGATTTTAAACCTAATTACATTCCTATAAAAGGAAAAACTAATGTTATTAAGTCTTTAAAAAAAGATGTTAAAGATAGTGAAATGGTATATCTTGCAAGCGACCCAGATCGTGAGGGAGAAGCCATTGCTTGGCATTTAAAAGATACATTAGGAATTAAAGATAAGAATTATAAGAGAGTATTATTTAATGAGATTACTCGTGATAAAGTTCTTAATGCAATAGAAAATCCTACTGTAATTGATGATAATTTAGTTAGATCGCAAGAGACTAGAAGAATTTTAGATCGTATTATTGGTTTTAGACTTAGTAAGTTATTACAAAGCAAGATAGGTGCTAAAAGCGCTGGCAGGGTACAAAGTGTAGCTTTAAAACTAATCGTTGATCGTGAAAGAGAAATAGAAGCTTTTATTCCAGAAGAGTATTGGAAAATAGTGGCGATATTTCCTGAATATGAAGCGGAATTATTTAAGTATAAAAAAGATGATATAGAACTTCATTCAGAAGATGAAGCTAATTATGTTTTAGACCATTTAGGAGAAGAATATACTGTTGAAAGTATTGAAAAGAAAGAAAAAGCACGTAAAAGTAAAATTCCTTTTATTACGTCAACGCTTCAACAAGAAGCTTCTACTAAATTAGGATTTCCTGCTCGTAAAACTATGAGTATAGCTCAAAAGTTATATGAAGGTATTGATTTAGGTAATGAAACAGTTGGTTTAATTACATACATGAGAACTGATTCAATTAGATTATCTGATGATTTTGTTAAGCCAGCTATGAAATATATAGAAGAACAATATGGTAAAAAATATGTTGGATATATCAAAAAAGCTAAGAAAAAAGATAATGTGCAAGATGCTCATGAAGCAATTCGTCCAACTAGTGTTTTAAGAGAACCATTAAAAATAAAGCAATATTTAAGTAATGATGAATTTAAGTTATACAGTTTAATTTATAAGAGAACTTTAGCTAGTTTAATGAGTGATGCTACTGTTAATCAGACAACAATTATTTTTGATAATAATGATTATAAATTTAAAACTACCGGAAGTATCTTAATCTTTGATGGTTATTTAAAAGTATATGCTGATTATGAAAAAAGTGAAGATAAGATTTTACCAGAAATTGGTGATAATGAAGTAGCAACAACTAATAATGTAGAATCAACTCAACACTTTACTCAACCACCAGCTAGATACAGTGAAGCTAAATTAATTAAAGAATTAGAAGAATTAGGTATTGGTAGACCGTCTACTTATGCAACTATAATTGATACTATTAAGAGTAGAGATTATGTGACTTTAGAAGATAAAAAATTCAAACCAACTAGTATGGGTATTGAAACTACTGATAAGCTTCAAGAATTCTTTAGTGATTTAATTAATACTGAGTATACCAGTAGTATGGAAACTGAACTAGATGAAATAGCAGATGGTAAATTAAAAGAAGTAGAAGTATTAAATTCATTTTGGAAATTATTTGAACCTAGAGTTAAAGATGCCTTTACTGATATGGAGAAAAAAGCACCAGAGCAAACAGGAGAGACATGTCCTAATTGTGGTAATCCATTAGTAGTTAGAAAAGGTAAATATGGAGAATTTGTAGCTTGTAGTAACTATCCAGAATGTAAATATGTAAAAAAAGAAGAAGTACATGAAGAAGAAATATGTGATTGCCCAAATTGTTCTGGAAAGATAGTTGAGAAAAAAAGTAGAAAAGGAAAAATATTCTACGGTTGTAATAAATATCCGAAGTGTAAAACAGCTTATTGGGATAAACCAATTGGTGAAGCATGCCCAGATTGTGGTAAAATGCTTGTAGAAAAAAACAATACTGTCAAATGTAGTGAGTGCGAATATACAAAATAGCACTCTTTTTTTGATATTTTTTTATTAAAATGATATTATAAAAGAAAATGAGGTGATCTTATGGCTAAATTTTATATTGTTGCTAGAGAAAAAGATGACTATAGTTTGATTTCTGTTAATAAAGGAACTTTTTTAGAAGATATAGATTTATTAACAAGTAGTTTTACTAGTAGAAAAGAATTCATTGAATATTTAAAAGAAAAAGGCTATAGCTTTTCTGATGATGTTGATTTGTTTGCAGTTAACAAAGGACGCAAAGAATTTTATCATCGTGAATTAATTTTTGGTAATTATGATTTAACTGTATTAGCAAAAAGATCAAAAGATGGAAAATTAGATGTTACTGATACATGTAATATATTATTACAAAAAGCACAAGGAGATTTTGAATTTCAAGATTTAATAAGAAAAAATACTTTTGAATTATATGGTGAATTAAGAACAATAATTTTAAATTCACTTAGAAATAAAAAAATTAGAATAGCTCCTTCTAAGAATTGGATGAGACATAATTACTATGTTGGTAGAGACTCTATCGCAGCTATTGATGTTTTTGAAAAAGAAAAATCAAAGTTTGAAACTACTGAAGATTTCTCTCGTAATAAAAAAGAATTAAACAAGCAAAGACAATTATTAGATAAATATTTGGATAAAAAAATAGATTGTGATAACGAACAAATATCATTAGTAGGAGAACCAACATCTTATATTAACTTAACTTATGTAAATAAACAAAAGTTAGTTGAATCAACTCCTAAAAAAGTACAAAGAATGAGTAAGATGGGTATTAAGAATACTAAATATCTTGATAATTTAACAATTCCATATGATTTAATTACTGATGAAATTGATTATCATTATGCAAGAGCTATTACAAAATGTTTATTAGAAATTCCATATCGAAAAGTCAAATGGGGTCAAAAAGAAAGATATGAAGCTGATTTGAAGAAATGGTTTCAAGGAACTGATATTGAATTAAATGATAGTGATATCAAATTTTTAAATAGTTTACTTGATACTAAATTGCGACATGATGCATATTGGAATAAATATTATGATAATCAATTATATCCAACAGCTGCCACAAAGAGAGAAGCACAATCATATAAAAATAGTATTTTTAATACATTAAGTAATTCAGCAATTAAACAAGGAGAAACATATAATAAAGCTTATAATTTTTATTTGATCTATAAAGAGCTAACTAGAGAAAAAGATAATAATAGAGGCGGTTATGGAAAATAATAAAGAATTAAAAGAATATTTAGAGTATTTAAAATATCAAAAAAATTATTCTGATTATACTATAGATAGTTATAAAAATGATATTATTGAATACTTAGAATATTTAAATAGAGAAGCTTTAAATTTTAAAAAAGTTGAATACAGTGATATTAGATTTTATCTAATGTATTTAAAAGATGAAAAGAATGATAATAATTCATCTATTAATCGTAAATTAAGTTCATTAAGAGGATTTTATAAGTTCTTAGCTAATGAAGGTTACGTTAAAAGTAATGTTTTTTCATTAGTAAATGGACCTAAGAAAGATAAAAAATTACCTCGATATTTTGAATATAATGAGTTAGAGGAATTATTTAATGTACCTGATACTAGAACACCTTTGGGACAAAGAGATCTACTTATTTTAGAAATGCTATATGCTACAGGTGTGCGTGTAGGTGAATTAGTTAATATTAAAGTAAAAGATATTAACATAGGTAGTCGTAATATTTTGATTCTTGGAAAAGGTAATAAAGAAAGATTTGTTCAATTTGGAGAATACTGTGAGGATGCTTTAAAAACATATTTAAATGATGGAAGAATTACATTGAACAGTAAAAATAGTGATTATTTATTTTTAAATAATAATGGAGGAGAATTGACTGAAAGAGGAGTTAGATTTATATTAGATAAACTAATTAAACAGACAGAGATTAATAAAAATATTTCTCCTCATATGATTAGGCATAGTTTCGCAACACATTTATTGAATGAAGGTTGTGACTTATTAACAGTTCAAAAATTACTGGGACATGAAAGTATAAAAGCAACTCAAATTTATACTCATGTAACTACTGATAGATTAAAAGAGGTCTATTATCATAGTTTTCCTAGAGCTAAAAAGGACGATTAATGTTAGAAATTAAAGAATAACTCTTTAATTTTTTGCTTTTATTATGTATAATAATATTGATTTGAAAGAAGGCGTGTTCTTTTATGGAGTATGGATTCAGATCTCAAAAAGAATTGTTTCAAAGAGTAAAACCAGCCCTTAATAGTAAATGTATGGAGTTACAGCGCTATGATTTAGATGTTAAGGAATTGGATATTTGGAATTACTTAATAATTAAGAAATGGAAAAAAGCTCAAGGATTAATGCTTTCAGATGTTGTTAATGATATTATGAGTCTTAAGGCTTCAGATATTAGTAACTATTTGAAAGAAAAAGAACATGACTTAGATATTATATGAGGTGATTAACATGAAAGGTAAAAAGAAAAAGAACGGAAAAAAGAAAGTAATTATCAACTCAAGTATTTTAATTTTAATAGTAGTTATAATTAGTTTGTTATTTGTTCCATTATTTAAAAGTTTAAAATTTGGATTAGATTTACAAGGAGGATTTGAAATCCTTTATAAAGCTGATTCTATTGATGGATCTAAAATGACAAAAGAAAAAATTACAGCTACATATAAAACATTAAGTAAGAGAATTGATAGTTTAGGAGTTAGTGAACCTGAAATTATTATTGAAGGTAATGATCGTATTCGTGTTAAATTAGCAGGTGTTAAAAATCCTGAAGAAGCACGTACTCAATTATCAACAGTAGCTACTTTATCTTTTAGAGATATAGAAGATAATTTATTAATGAGTAGTGATGTTTTAAAAGCAGGAGGAGCTAAGATTGGACAAGCATCTGATGGTAGTCCTGCTGTAGCTTTGTCTGTAAAGAATAAAGATAAGTTCTATGAAGTTACTAAAGAGATTAGTGAAAGAGGACAAGGTAAGAACTATATTGTTATTTGGTTAGATTATAATGATTTAACTGATAGTTATTCTAAAGAAGGAAGTATTTGTGGTACTAATGAATCTAACTGTTTAAGTGCAGCTACTGTATCACAAGGATTTGCTAGTGATGTAATTATTCAAGGTAGTTTTACACAAGAAGAAGTTAGTAACTTAGTTGATTTAATTAATAGTGGATCTCTTCCATCTAAATTAACTGAAATTTCATCAAATACTGTAGGAGCATCATTTGGTGAAAAGACATTAGAAACAACTTTAATTGCTGGTATTATCGCAATAGTTGCAATTATGATTATTTTAATGGTAATTTATCATTTTGCTGGATTTGTTTCATCAGTATCAATGATGATTTATGCATTCCTAGTATTTGGAGTATTCTGGATAGTAGGAGGAGTATTAACACTTCCAGGAATTGCTGCTTTAGTATTAGGTATAGGTATGGCAGTTGATTCTAATGTTATTACCTTTGCTCGTATTAGAGAAGAATTACTAAAAGGTAAGAGTTTACCAGTTGCCTTTAGAGAAGGATCTAAATCTAGTTTTAGTGCTATTTTAGATTCAAATATTACTACTTTAATAGTTGCTATTATTATGTTTACATTTGGTGAATCTAGTATTAAAGGATTTGCTACTATGTTAATTATTACTATTTTAGTAACAATGTTTACAATGGTATTCTTAACAAGATTATTATTAAAGATTTTTGTTAAAACAGATTATTTTACTGATAAAGTAAATATGTTTATTAATATTAATAAGAATGATATTCCTAATGTATCTAAGAATGAACAACCTAAACCTAATAAATTCCATAAGATTAATTTCTTTAAATATAAGAAAGCATGTATTAGTATATCTATTTTAATAATTTTATTAGGAGGATTTATATTTGTTACTAAAGGATTTAATTTAGGAATTGATTATAAATCAGGAACTTCAATTACAATTGCTAGTGAACAAAAGATTACTGAGAAGATGTTAAAAGCAGATGTAAAGGAATTAGGATTTAAAGCTAGTGATATTAGTAAAGCTAGTGATGAAATGAATATTAGAATTGATACTACTTTAACTGGAGATCAAGTTAAAAAGATTAATACTTATTTTAGAGATAAATATGCTGCCAAAGTAAATATTGGTGTTGTATCTAACTTAGTTCAAAAAGAATTAGTTAAAAATGCAATTCTAGCAGTATTATTAGCTTTAATTGGTATTATTGTTTATGTATCAATTAGATTTAAATTTAGTTATGCAGTAGGTGGAGTTGTAGCATTAGTACATGACGTTCTAATAATGTTTGCTTTATTTGCTATTTTCCGTTTAGAAGTTAGTTCTATGTTTATAGCTGCAGTATTAGCTATTATTGGTTATTCAATAAATGATACAATTGTATCGTTTGATAGAATTCGTGAGAATTTACATAATGAAGATCGAAAGAAATTAACTGAAGAGAAATTTATTGAAATTTGCAATAGAAGTATCCAAGAGACATTTACTAGAACAATTTATACAACAGTAACTACTTTATTACCAGTTGTTATTCTATTAATTTTAGGATCTCGTGGTATCTTTAATTTCAACATGGCTATGTTATTTGGATTATTAGCTGGTACATATTCTTCTATCTTTATCGCAACTGTTATCTTTGTGCTATTAGAGAAGAAGAATTTAGGTAAAAAAGAAAAAGCTAAAAAAGTTTATACAGATGAATATGAAGAAAAGAAAATAAAAGGAATAAACTGTTAACCGAGGGGAGATGGTTCTTTGTCAAAAAAACAAAGTAGTGTTTCCATTGATGAAATAATTACTAAAGCAAAAGCATATATTGAAGATAAAGAACAGATTAACGTTATTAAAAAAGCCTATGAGTTTGCTAAAGAAAAGCATGAAGGGCAATTTAGAAAAAGTGGAGAGGCATACATTTATCATCCGATGAATGTTGCCTTAATTCTTATCTCAATCTATGCTGACTATGAGACAATCTCAGCAGGTCTTATGCATGATGTATTAGAAGATTGTGATTGTACTGAAGAAGAAATGGAAGCAGAGTTTGGAAAGAATATTACTAAGTTAGTACAAGGAGTTACTAAACTTAGTAAAATTCACTTTTCAACAGAGAATGAGTATTTAATTGATTATTATAAAAAAATAATTGTTGGAATGAGTGAAGATGTACGTGTAATTATTGTTAAATTAGCTGATAGGTTACACAATATGCGTACATTATGGGCTATTCCTGAAGATAGACAAAAAGTAAAAGCTCGTGAAGCTTTGGATATTTTAGCTCCAATAGCTCATCACTTAGGAATTCATAAAATAAAAAGTGAATTAGAAGATTTATCTCTTCGTTATTTAAAGCCAGATGTTTTCTATGATATTGTAGAAAAATTAAATACGACGAAAATTGAAAGAGATAGAACTGTTTTTGAGATGCAAAATGAAGTCTCTGAACTTTTAACTGAGCATCATATACCTTTTGAAATAAAAGGAAGATCTAAAAGTATTTATAGTATTTATAATAAATTAGATAAAGGTAAAAAGTTTAGTGATATTTATGACTTATTAGCTATTAGAATATTAGTTAATACTGAACAAGAATGTTATTTAGCTTTAGGCTTAATTCACTCTAAATTTAGACCTTTATCAAAAAGATTTAAAGACTATATAGCTATGCCAAAACCTAATATGTATCAATCTCTTCATACAACAGTATTTGGTATAGATGGTTATTTGTTTGAAATACAAATTCGTACATATGAAATGAACGAAGTAGCTGAAAATGGTATTGCTTCTCATTGGGCTTATAAAGAAAATGGTGGTAGTGGTAGTGCAGCTAATTTACAATCTACTACAGAACAAAAACTACAATTCTTTAAACAGATAATAGATTTAAGCCATGATAAGATGAGTAGTGAAGACTTTGTTAATACTGTAAAAGATGAAGTGTTAAATAATAATATTTATTGTTATACACCTAAAGGAGATGTAATAGAATTACCAAGAGGTGCTACTCCAATTGACTTTGCTTATAAAATTCATAGTAAAGTAGGAGAAACTACTATTGGAGCTATTGTTAATAATAATATTGTTCCATTAGATTATGAATTAAAAGATAATGATATCGTGAAAATTAATACTAATAAGAATTCTACTCCTTCAAAAGAGTGGATTAATATAGTTAAGAGTACTGCTACTCGTAATAAAATAAAAGCATTCTTTACTAAAAATGATCGTGAGATTTATGTAGAGAGAGGAAAGTATGCTTTAGAAAAAGAATTACGTAAAAAGAAATTGGTTTTCTCAGAATTTTTAACTGATGAAAATATTAAGAAAATTTGTGAAGATATTAAAGTAGATAACTTAGAAGAAATATACTTAAATATTGGTAACGGTAAAGTTCCGGTTAATAGTGTCATTAACGTAATTATTAAAGAAGACGATGTACCAGTACCAAAGAAAATAAAAATAACTGAAAGAAGTAAAGATGCTGATATTATTGTTAGTGGAATTGATAAAGTTAAAGTTAATTTAGCTAACTGTTGTAATCCAGTCTTTGGAGATCCAATAGTTGGTTATATTACTAAAGGTAATGGTATTACTGTTCATAGAATTAATTGTCATAATCTAGAATCTTTAGATGATAGAATAGTTGAAGTTAATTGGAATAATAATATTAATAAGAGATATTTAACTTGCTTATTAGTACATACTAATGATGAAAAGAACTATATG
>JAFWGF010000043.1 GCA_017512495.1 Bacilli bacterium | reverse complement strand
TACCAATGAATTTAAAAGACTTGTTAAAAGTCTTTTTTTTGTTATATAATATAAGTGAATGTGATATGATGAAAAATTTTGATAGTAAAAGTAATAAGGAGGAACTATGGAAAAAGAAAAGAAATGTAATTGCGGACCTGATTGCACTTGTGGATGTCAAGAAGGAAAAGAATGTACTTGTCATGATGAAAAGTGTAATTGCGGTGATGATTGCAAATGCGATGAAAAGTGTGACTGTGGTTGTAAAGAGAATAAATAGGGAGTTATTATGAAAAAAGTATTATTAAGTGTTTTTATAGTAGTAAGTTGTTTTGCTCTAGTTGGCTGTGCTAAAAAAACAGAAGAGTCTAATGAAGGAAAAATTATTGAACTAACAGTATATAGTGATCCTTCTGCAGGGTATAATTGGACTCATAAATTAAGTAAAGAAGGTATAGTAAAAGTAACAACAGACTATAAACAAGGATCTTGTCCAAAGGAATGGGATAATTGTGGTGGAGAACAAACATATACTCTAACTGCCCTAAAACCAGGAAAGGTTACTTTAAAACTAACCTATATATTTACTAATGATCCAAAAAAGTATACAAAAACAGCAGTTTATAAAATAAGAGTTGACAAAAAACTAGAAATTCATGAAACTCATTATGGTGATTATTTTGAAGGGAAGGAAGACTAATAAATAAATTAGTCTTTTTTTTATTGATTTTAAATAATTATGATATAATTGATATGTTAGAGGTGTCTTATGAAAAGAATAAAAATTGCAATGATTTTAAACATTATTATAGTTGTCTTAACTGTCTTTGCATCTTTTTGTATGTTTACAGGTTTCAAATTTATGAGAGGTCCTGAGATAGTATTAGAAGCTACTAAGTTACAAATGTTTAGTTTTTTTACAGTTGATTCTAATTTGTTTTTAGGAATTGTTGCTTTATTAAGTGCTTATTATGAATTTAAATTATTAAAAAAAGAAATAAAAGAAATACCTAAAATAATTTATATTTTAAAATTAATGGCTACTACTGCTGTTGGTCTTACTTTTTTAGTTGTATTTACTTATTTAGGACCAATTACAGAATATGGTATTATTTCAATGGTTCTTAATAGTAATTTATTCTTTCATTTAATTATTCCTGTCCTTAGTATGATTACATTCATGTTTTTTGAAAAAACTAATAAACTCACTTTTAAAGATTCATTATATGGATTAGTTCCTATGATTCTATATGCAGTATTTTATTTGATTAATATTGTAATTCATATGGAAAATGGAAAAGTATCACCAAAATATGATTGGTATTGGTTTGTTCAAAATGGAGTATGGACTGCAAGTTTAGTAATACCACTTGTTGCAGTAATAACATATGTAATTAGTTTAGTATTATGGAAAGTAAATAAGGAGTGATAATATGAAAAAAATAGTATTAGTTGGTTGGATATTTGTTTTTTTGGTATCAATAGGAATCTTATTTGTAGGAATATGGTTTATTATGAATAAAGATAAAGATGTTGAAAAATTGGTTCAGATGGCTAATCCTTTAACTGAAGTAAAAAATACTGCTGAAATGAAAGATTATTTAGGATATGATATCCCTATAATGACTGATAAAGAAGTATCTAAATATATCGTTGTTGGTGATGGTAAATATGCTAACCATGGAAGAATAATTTATAATGATGAGTCACAATTTGATATTGAAAAAGGTGATTCAGATGTTAGTGGTATTTACGGTGGTGTAAAGAAAAGAGAAGAAAGTATAAGTGGGACAAAAATAGTTATCTATAGTTACGAGGATACTATTTATGCTATTTGGAACTATAATAATTATTCATATTCATATTCAATGAAAAATAGTGATGACCAAACATTATTGATAGAATTAAATAAGCTAATGAAATTAATTAAGTAGGTGATACTATGTATTTAAAAGATCCTAGTAATTATGTATCAGGCTTAGTAAATATGGCTTCAAGTGTGTCTAAATATATTGGACCATCTTATTTACAAGCTGATTGCTATGAACTTAAAGACTATGTAGATGATTTTTGTGCTATGTATGAAATACCAAAAGATATTGTTCATTTAGAAGAGTATAAACATAGTTTAGAAGAATTATTAAAAAGTATATTAGGTACTAGTGAAGGATTAATCGAAGGATTGTTACACTGGTTACATAGAGAAATAGGTGAAGTAAAAAAGATTTATACAGTTCCAGATAATAAAGTTTTAGAGTTGATTGGAGCTGAAACGGGAGGATATGGACCTTTTTATTTCTGTGAAGATTTATATTTTATTGAAACAGATAAAATGGTACTTTGCTTATTATTAGGAAATGACGAGTAGGTGTGTTTATGAGTTTAGAAAAAGCAAAAAAGCATTTAAAGAAATATGGTTTAGATAAAAATATATTAGAATTTAAAGAATCTAGTGCTACTGTAACTGATGCGGCAAAAGCAATTGGTTGTAGTGAAGAAGAGATTGGTAAAACATTATCTTTCATAGTAAATGATACTCCAATAGTTGTAGTAGTATCAGGAGAAGCAAGAATAGATAACAAAAAGTTTAAGGAAGAGTTTAAAGTTAAATCTAGTATGATTTCTTTTGATGATGTAGAAAAATTAATCGGTCATGCGGTAGGTGGAGTATGCCCATTTGGTGTTAATGAAGGAGTAGACGTTTATCTAGATAAATCATTACAAAAATTAAAGATAGTTTATCCAGCAGCTGGAAGTTCAAATAGTGCAGTAAAGCTAACTATTAAAGAATTAGAAGAAGCTTCAAATTATTTAAGATGGGTGGATATTTGTAAATGAAAGAAATAATTCATAATCGTGATAATTTAACAGAAAAAGATATCACAGAAATTGTTGTAAGAACAAAAGCACTGATTATTAATAATGGAAATATACTTCTAGGAAATGAAAGTAAAGATCATATCTATCAGTTTCCTGGAGGTCATCTAGAGGATGACGAAACATTAGAAGAATGTTTAATAAGAGAAGTAAAAGAAGAGACTGGTATGGATATTACTAAAGATGAAATAAAAGAACCAGTTATGAAAGTAACTTTTAGAAATAAAGATTGGCCTGAGATTGGTAAAAATAGACAAGCAGAGATTTATTACTATGTAATTGAAACTACTAAAGAACCTGACATGACTAAGGTAGAATTAACTGATGAAGAAATATTTCATGGATATGTACTTGAAAGTATTCCACTAGATAAAGTAATTGATGTATTAAAAGATAATATTAAAAATAACGAAAAAAATCGAGTAATAACACCAGATATGATAGAAGCTATTGAAATTTATAAGCAAACGTTATAAAATTAATATGTGTTTGCCCCATAGCCAAGCGGTAAGGCAGTGGACTCTGACTCCATTACGCGTTAGTTCGAATCTAACTGGGGCAGCCATTTTTTATTTTGACAAATAAAAAATTATATGTATAATAAATACCACTATGAAGGAGTGGTTTTTTTAAACCAATAATAGTGCGTTATGTCAAAAAAGAAATCTAAATCAAAAAATAAGAAAGTACGTAGGGATAAATATATAGACTATTTTGACCCGGATATCTTTGATAAATTAGTTAATATTAAAGATTTAACTTATGAAGAACTACTTGTTCTTGAAGAAGAAATGAAAAATAATTTGTTCTTTAGTACAAATAGTGAAATGATGAGTTATATCCGTAAAGAAAAAGCTTTTCGTGAATTTAAAATGAATCATCCAGAAATTGAACCGGCTGAGATGTATCCGGAATTTATAAAAGTATATAGAAAGAGAAAGGAAAATAAAAAATAGGTGATTATTATGACAAGTAAAGAATGGAGTTATTTAAAAGAATATGTACTTAAAGAAACAGGTACAATATCTCATGATGAATATAGGTATGATAAAGATGAACAAGAAACATTTGAAGCCCTTGTATATAGTGCCTTGAAATTATATAGATCTGGTAAAGCTAATAAAGATAAGTTAGTTAAAGCTCATGAAGAATTTTCTAAAGAGCCAACATTTGTAGAAACACATAATTTAGAGAATGCTAGAAAACTAACTATTGAAGATTTAGATGATTTAATGTGTGAAGAAAAAAATGTTTCAATGTATACTATAACTTATATGTATCGTGAACATAAATTAACCAAGTATTTAAAGACTTTAGATGATCAAGAATTAGAACTTGCTTTTACAGCAGTAAGAAAAGCTGCAGAAGATGCTGAAGCTAAAGATATATTAAATTCTATTGAAATGGAAAAAGCATATCGTCATTATTCTAAGATTTTAGAAGGATTAAGAGAGGGTAAAACAAAATAGTTTTACTTTCTTTTTTTAGAGATTTAGTGTATCATTATAATGTAATTAAAAAGAGGTGTAGTTATGACTGATGAAGAAAGAATTGAATTAGCTAATTTATTGTTTCCAAATATAGATAAGACAAGAGATTACTATGAAGATAAATATCCAGAAAGAAATCTACCTGAAGGAGCAATGGTAACAAGATATGGACCAAGTCCTACTGGTTTTGTTCATTTAGGAAATTTATTAAGTGCTTTCGCTGATATGATGTATGCTAAACAAAGTAATGGAAGTTTCTTTTTAAGAATTGAAGATACAGACCAAAAGAGAATGGTTGATGGTGGTATTGAAAATATAGTTAGTGTTTTACATGACTTTGATATATTACCAAACGAAGGATATTCTTTTGGAGGAGAATATGGACCATACCAACAGAGCGAAAGAACTGAGATATATCAAACTTATGTAAAAGATTTAATAGTAAAAGGACTTGCTTATCCATGTTTTATGACAGAAGAAGAAATTGCTACTATTAAGGAAGAGCAAGAGATAAATAAAACTAAAATAGGTATATATGGTGTATATGCAGCTGATAGGGATTTATCATTAGATGAAGTAAAAGAACATCTAAAAGAAAAGCATGAATATGTAATTAGATTAAAGAGTCCGGGTAATCCTAAAAATGAAATAGAAGTAGTAGATTGTATTAAAGGAAAACTAAAATTTCCAGAGCATGATGTAGACACTATTTTATTAAAGAAAGACGGTACTCCTACATATCATTTTGCTCATGCTATAGATGATCATTTAATGCATACTACACATGTTATTAGAGGAGATGAATGGGTTAGTAGTCTACCATTACATATTCAATTATTTGAAGTATTAGGTTTTGAACCAGTTAAATATGCTCATATAGCTCCTATTACTATTAAAGATCAAGAAACAGGAAATATAAGAAAAATAAGTAAAAGAAAAGATCCATGGTTTGGAGTTAAATATTATGATGAAAATGGTATTCCAATAGAAGCATTACATTTATATTTAGCTACTATTACAAATACTAATTTTGAAGAATGGTATTTAAGTAATCCAGATAAGAGTATCTCTGATTTCACTTTTAGTTTTGATAAACAAGCTATTGGAGGAACATCATTTGATGAAGCTAAACTAATTAATTTATGTAAAACATACTTTTCTCGTAAGAGTGGTAAAGAAGTATATGAAGAAACACTTAATTGGGCTAAGAAACATGATAATGAATATGCGAAAGTCCTAGAAGAAAATAAAGAAGATATGATTAAATTCTTAAGTATTGAAAAAGATGGCCCTAGACCAAGAAAAGATATATCTAAATATTCTGAAGTTAAAGAAGAATTTAGTTATGCGATAGATAGTATATTTAAAAAAGAAAATTATGCTAAAAACGAATCAGAAAAGGAATATAATATTGACTTAGTATTAGATTATGTAAATAATTATTTAGACTTAGATTGTGACAATGAAACATGGTTTAATGGAGTAAGAGAATTTGCAACTAAGAATGGTTATGCAGCTAGTCCTAAAGATTATAAGAATAATCCAGATGACTATAAAGGTCATGTAGGTGATATATGTGAAGCTATTAGAGTAATGATTACTGGTAGACTTAAATCACCTGATTTATTTAGTATTATGAAAATTTTAGGTAAAGAAAAAATCTTAGAAAGAATAGAATTATATAAGAGTAGATAGAAATATCTGCTTTTTTATTATAAAAATATTGCTTGTAGAAAATTGCTGGTATATAATTAAATCAAATAGAAAGGAGAATTTTTATGTCAGGATTTTTAACTACGGTAATCATCATTGTTGTAATCATTATTTTATGTTCTATTAGACAAATTAATGAGTATCAAAGGGGGATTTTATTTCAATTAGGTAAGTATAAGAAAGTAATGAACCCAGGATGGAATATTGTATTACCAATTTTTCAATCTTATCAAAAAGTTGATGTTAGAACTAAAGCAGTAGATGTACCTGAACAAGATGCAATTACTAAAGATAATGTTACTATTAGAATCAATGCAGTTATTTATTACAAAGTTTTTGATGCAGGTAAAGCTGTTTGTGCAGTTGAAAACTTCCAATACGCAGTATCACAACTTGCTCAAACTACAATGCGTAATGTAGTAGGTACAGTATCTCTAGATGAATTACTTACTCAAAGAGATAAATTATCATCAGAAATTTGTAAAATAATCGATGAAGCTACTGATCCATGGGGAATTAAAGTAGAAAATGTTGAGTTAAAAGATGTTAAATTACCAGAAGAAATGCAAAGAGTTATGGGTAAAGTTGCAGAAGCAGAAAGAGAGAAAATGGCAGTTATCACTAAATCTGTTGGTGAAAAAGAAGCTGCTGTTAACTTAGCAGAAGCTGCTGATACTATGTCTGCTTCAGCAGGAGCATTACATTTAAGAACTTTATCTACATTAAATGACTTATCATCAGATCAATCTAATACTATTATTTTTGCTGTACCTATAGAAGTGTTAAGAGCATTTGATGGTACTAAAGGTGAACAAGTAGCAGATGTCATAAAAAAAATAAGTAATAAATAAGATAACAGTAATTGTTATCTTTTTATTTGACTTAATTTGTTGTTTCTAATAGAATAATGCTACTGGTGATTTATATGTATGAAAAGTTTATTGATTTTTTAAAACATTATGGTTTATACAATCAAGAAGTATTTGATTTTATTAAAGATAAAACTAGATATGTTGATTATAATAAAGAAGAGGCAAGAGATTTTATTGGATGTTTTCCTAAGATGGAAAATGATGTTGTTAAAGATATAAGATTATGTGTGCCTAAAATAGTCGATGATGTGACTGTATCTATAAATATACATGAATATGTGCATTTGCTAAAAATATACAGTTATTTAAACAAAGAATATAAAGAAAGCAAATATGAAGAGGTTTTACCAACAGCTTATGAGCTTCTATATTTAAGAAATAATGATTTTGATTATCTTAAATTGTATAAAGAATATATAATGTCTGGTGATGATGAATATCTAAAATATTTAGTGACTTTCTTTGATTCAACCGATAAGATTTTAAGAAAAAATAAGTAGAAGTTCAATGATTATTGAGCTTTTTTTATTGTAAACTTCAAGAACACTTATATTAAAAAACAAGATAGGGGTATAAATAATTTTTATAGCAAAACCGTTTGCTATAAAAAAGAACCTTGTTGTTGCTTTTTTCGTTGACTTTTAAACATCGTGAAATTATTATAGTAAGTCAACGTTAGGGATTTTATACCCTAGAAAAATTTGAGAGAGGATGGTTGAATGAAAAGTTCAGGGGGAAAAATGAAGGCTGTATACAAGCTTAAGAAGCGTAATGCAGCACTTACAAGCTTAATATTTTTAGGCGTGTTTATGATTACTTTAGGTGGATTATTTAGTGCAAAAACTATTACTAATAGTCTACGTAGTCTTTTTGATGAAAATCAAAAACTAGGAGAAAAAAATATTACTCCTAATAAGATAGGCAATCAAAACGATGGTACCTATAAGTTGTCTCTTACTGTTACAGGAGAGGCTGAGAAGCAACCTAATCATGTTAACGTTATAGTTATCGTTGATAGATCTGGATCAATGGATACTCAATCAGGAACTGGAGCTTACGTTCCTACAAATAGTACTGGAAATGGACTATATGGTTTTATTGATGGAGAATATGTTCCATTAACAAGAGGAGGAAGTCCTGGAAATAGAACTTTCTGGTACAACGGAGTTCAATATACTGGACAACGTTACCAATATGATGGTACTGCCACAAGACTTCAAGCTACACAAGGAGCTGTAAGTGGATTGGCTAATTCTTTATTAGCATATAACGAAGAAGAAGGAAACGATGAAGATACTGTTGAAATGGCATTAGTTTCTTTTGCAACAAATGCAAGTACAGATAGAAATCCTACTACTTCAGCAAGTAGTTTTATAGGCGCTGTTAGTGCTTTAGATGATGGTGGTGGTACTAACTGGGAAGCCGCTTTACAAGAAGCTAATACTATTAATTTTGATGATGATGATCCTACATATGTAATATTCTTCTCAGATGGATCACCAACATTCCATTCATCTGATGGTGGTTATAATAACTGGAATAGAGATTACGGTGTATATGGTTCTGGTTATGAGCAAGAGCCAAATATGGAAAGATCATATACACAAGCTGTAGATGATGCTGTTGCACTTGCATCTAAATTTGGAGCAAGCAATTTCTATACTATATTTGCATATGGTACAAATGTAGGTGCTGGATACATGTCTGACTTAACAGAAGCTGCAGGAGCACCAGCTGGAAATAATTATTCAGCTTCTAGTACAGCTGAATTACAAAATGCATTTGATGAAATCTTAGAAAATATTGAAATGGCAGGTATTGCTAATGTTGGCATAGAAGATGGAACTACTAGTAAAGTTGCTAAATCATCTGAAACAGGTGTTGCAAACTTACTAGAAGTAGATGAAGATAGTTTCCAATATTGGAGAACTAAGAATGGAGTAAGAGAAGAATGGAAATCAACTGATGATCCTGCTCCTCCAGAAGCACATTTCGATGAAGCAACAGGTAAAGTTAGTTGGGATTTATCCTCACTTGGTGTATTAGAAAATGGTGTTACTTATGAAGTTACATTTGATGTATACCCTTCACAAGAAACATATGACTTAATTGCAGATTTAAAGAACGGTGAAGTAGATTATGAAACTGAAGTTGATCCTGCAATTAAACAATATTTACATAAAAATGGAAATAGTTATTCTTTAGAGACTAATACAAAGGAAAATGGTAAATCAACAGCTACTATTACTTATACAGATACTAGAACTGATGATGGAGAACAAACATATACTTATACTAATCCAGAGCCAGTAGCTACTGATGCTAGTTCTATATCTATTCAAAAGACTTGGAAAAATTCTTTAGATAGTAGAGAACATTTACCAGTTCAAGTTAGTTTACAAAGAGATGGTGAAGATTTCTATCCTGCAACATTAAATAGTAATAATGATTGGATGGTATCAGACATTGCTATAGCTGTAGGTTTAGCAAGATTAAATGGTGATACATTAACTGTTTTAGATGCTGGACATGATTATAAGTTTGCAGAATTAGGTTCAGAATCATTCAACTGGGAATTAGAAACTGAAACAGTTCACCCAATGTTAATTAATGGAGAAATAAAGAAATTAATTCTTGTAGAAGAAGATAAAGATATTCCAGCAGCTATGGGTGATAAAACTTATTATGATGGATACTATAAAATAGGAAATAAAGTATACAAAGATGAAGGCACTAATCCTACAATTCATGCTATAAATCATCGTAGAAGTAACTTAAATATTAAGAAAGTAGTTAATGGAGAAAATGCAAATCCAAATGATGAATTTGAATTTACAATTACTCTTGTTCAAAAAGATAAAGAAGGAGAAGAACTTGTTGATGATCCAACAACTACTGATGATGATTTATGGTTCTCAGTATATGATGGAGGATATGTTGACTTAGGTAGCAGACTTGTAAGCTCTGAATGGACAAAAGAAGTTAATGAAGATGGAGACATCTACTATCATGCACCTAATCATACTCAATTAGTTGTAAAATTAAAAGCTAATGAAAACTTACGTTTTGTTAACGTAGTATCAAATACTGACTTTACTGTAGTTGAAGGAAATACTACTAATTATGAATTAGCAGAAAATGGTATTACTGCTAGTGGATTTAGTACTGATGAAGATAGTACAGATAGTACTACTATTAATGAGGATACTAAGACAATCACTGGACATGTTGGTGAGAGTAATAATTCTTATCAAATAGAATATAAGAATAAAAATACTAATCCTGAAACAACAGAAGCAACAGTTAAGAAAGTATGGGATGATGCTGAAAACCAAGATGGTAAGAGACCTGAAACTTTAACTGTTACATTAAGTGATGGACAAACAGCTACTTTATCTGAAAGCAATAATTGGGAAGCTACAATTTCTGGACTTCCAAAATATAAGAATGGTGAAGAAGTTAAATATACATGGACAGAGGGATCATTACCTAATGGTTATACAATGACTTCTAATAAGACTGAAGGTAAAATAACTACAATTAAGAATAGTTATACACCAGAAGAAACTGAAGTAACTGTTGTAAAAGCATGGGATGACGATAAAGATAGAGATAGAATAAGACCGGATTCTATAAAAGTTGTGTTAACTTCAAGTGACCCTGATTTTAAGGCACGTGAAGTAACATTGGAAAAAGATGAATGGGCAGAAACTATTTCAGGTTTACCAAAATATGAACATGGACACCTTGCTGTTTATACATGGACAGAAGATGAAGAAGGATTACCAAAAGGATATACATTAACTGGAACTTCTACATCTGGAACAGTAACTACAATTACAAATCATCATGACATAGATCCAACAGAAGCAACAGTTAAGAAAGTATGGGATGATGCAAATAATCAAGATGGTAAGAGACCAACGAGTATTTCTGTTCAATTAAAAGCAAATGGTGTAGCCGCTCAACAAGGCGGAAAAGATGTTGTTGCAACATTAACAGAAGATAATGGTTGGACTGCAACAGTATCTGGATTGCCATTAAATGAAAATGGTACACCTATAAAATATACATGGACAGAAGATGAGACTGGATTACCAGAAGGATACTCATTAACTGAAAATTCTACATCTGGAAAAGTAACTACAATTACAAATAGTTATACACCTGAAAAAGATAAGATTACTGTAACTAAGATCTGGGATGATGCATCAGATCAAGATGGTAAGAGACCAGATAATGTAGCATTTACAGTAACAGGTAGCGATGGAAAAACATATGATGCAACTTTAAATGGTGAAGGTGATACTTGGACACAAGAAGTAGAAGTAGATAAATTCTATAATGGTGGACAAGCAGTAACATTCACAGTAGATGAATTAGAAGTAACAGGTTATGAAAAGTCAATTGATAATAATAAATTAACTATTACAAATAGTTATACTCCAGAAAAAGATAAGATTACTGTAACTAAGATCTGGGACGATGCATCAGATCAAGATGGAAAGAGACCAGATGATGTAGCATTTACAGTAACAGGTAGTGATGGAAAAACATAT
>JAFWGF010000005.1 GCA_017512495.1 Bacilli bacterium | reverse complement strand
TACAATCAGTTTTCTTAGTAAGTAATTTATAAACTTCATCATAATTAGTTTCTGTTATACTATTATCTCCATGAATATAAATAATTGCTTTATCAATATTAGATACTTTTTTTGGATAATATACTTGTACTGGTAAAATATCTTCATCTATTACAATAGTATAATTACTTATATTTTTTTTAGAAATGGACGGATGTAATAATTCTTTTATATTTCTAAATAGTTTAATTTCTCCCATACTATCACCATTTTAATCATATCATAAAAAAAGAAACTATATGTATTTAGTTTCTTTATTTGACACTATTTACCACTGCTTTTTAGACTTTCTTTAATTAATTGTTTTATACGTTCTTGAAGCTCTAAATTTGCTTTTTCTAAGTCATCTCCTACTGTAAATGGTTCTCCATATCTAACAGTTAAATCCTTACTTCTAAACTTATAAGTTCCAGTAATAGCATAAGGTACAATTACACTACTTGTTTTATGAGCCATTGAAACTGTTCCAAACTTAAATGGTAATAAATAATGATCTACATATTCATCTAAAGTTATTCTATGATTAAGTAATAAATCATCTAAAAATTCTTCAATATTAAATAAATTATCATTAAATTCATCTTGAGTAATAAATTTATTATTCTTTAATTCTATTAGATATTCAATAAAAGTAGCTTTATTCTTTTTTATCTTTTTATAGAAATCTTCAAAAGACATGTTTTCTGGACCAGACTCTTCATATAATTCTCTTATCTTTGGTTCCTTATAAGCATTTCTAGTCCCTTCTGGAAATAAACCTAAAGCATGATGATTATTTAATACTTCTAATGCCATTGAAGTAGCTTCTGTATCTTTCTTTTGCCTATCAACTGGAATACAACCTGATCCTCTAAAAAACCATGCGAATTTACCAACACTTGAATTAGGATCAAAATATTCCATTTTAGCTAAATAATGGATCTTTCTTTTAGTAGAAATAATTACATTACATTGATCCATTAAATGAACATGATTACCTACAATTATAAAAGCTCCTGTAGTTGGTATTTTCTCTTTACCAATTATCTTAGGATTATACCAAATTTTATAAATTAAACCTAATATGGGCTTAGCTATTTTATATATTGGCATCTTTTCATTAGTACTATGATCCATTATTCCCCTCCTCTAACTTATTACTTATTTTATTCATTAATTTATTATTTTCTTCATCTAAATTATTACCAATAGTCATTGGTTCTAAAAACTCTATTTTTACTCCTTTTCTAAACAATTTATATTTACCAGTAATTACAAATGGCACTAACTTAGAATTAGTTTCACTACAAGCTTTAACAGCACCTATTTTAAAGGGCATAATTATATCATCTGTTCTGTTAATTGTACCTTCAGGAAATATACCTACGCATAAATCATTATTTAAAAAATCAATTGCTCCTTGTAAGGCATTCTTATCATGAATTTTTCTATTAACTGGAACACAACCCATTCCCTTTACTATTGGTTTAGTTAATCCATGAAACAATTCTTCTTTCGCAAGAAAATGGACTTGTCTCTTCACAACACTAACCAATAATACTGGATCTAGCCATTTAGTATGATTACCCGCAAGTAGTATACGTCCTTCTTTGGGTATATTATCCAAACCTAGCACTTGAGAAGGATATAATATTTTTATTAATATTAATACTATTGGTCTTACTATTTTATAAAATAATTTATCTTTCATTATTATCAAACCTTTTATCTTTTTTTCTTTTTTATTATAACATAAAAGTAGATAATTGAATTATCTACTTTATCATTTTATATAACTATTATTTATACAAATTATGTAAATCAGTACTAGTTTTATCTGTATTCTTAGCTCTTTCTTCTTGAGCTATTACTTCATCAGTCTTTACTTTTACTTTTTCTTTTGGTTTAGGTGGATTTCTCTTTAATTCTCTTTTTCTTTCATCTTCTAATTCCTTATTATACTGTTTATAACCAATTCTAACATCTTCACCATCCATATTTTGATAAGCACTAGTAAACATGAAATTATATAAGAATAACAATACTACGAATCCAATAACTATTCCAATTACTAAGAATGTTCTCTCTTCCATTGTGTTAAAAGTTCTATTTTTAAACATACCAATATCATCTATATCTTGACCTACATAATCAAAGAAATTACCAGTAGTACAACTAGTATTATCAGAAATTACTGCAATATACTTAACTTCATCAATCTTATGATCCTTAGGCATATCTTCTTCGCCTAATTTAATAGTATAAGCTTTTTCTGTATTAGCAGCTAACATATCTCTATCACAATAATTAATTACACTAAGATTCTTCTTATTTTCATCAAATAAAGCAATACTGATTGAGACAGGTAATTCTTTATCTGATAAATTCTTAATACTTTTAAAATTAATTGACTTAGTTGATGGATTATAATAAAACTCTCTATAACTAAAGCTATTAGTTACAATAGTAGTCTTAATATTTTCAGGTATCAATTCCTTTAATTCATAATTAGCAGCTTTTACATTAACAGTTAATATTCCAATTAATATTAATATTCCATATAATACTTTTTTCATTTTAACTCTCCTTCTATATCTAACCAACTAGATACTCTATTATCTACATTATACCTGTTTTTATCATCAAATAAAATACATTTCATACCTAAATTAATAATACTTTGATAATTAACCATATCATCATCTATCATTATATCAATATTATTATCTAAACAAGTCTTCGCTTTATCTATTCCATAAGAATCAGTTATTACTTTATCAACAACAATACCATACTTATTTAACCAATTCATAGTAGGTTCTAATACATCTATTTCTGTTGAGATAAAATAATTACTACGAGCAGTTATTATATATATTTCATTACCTTTTTCTTTTAATCTTTTTAGTACCTCTGAAGCATTATCTTTAATTTCTACCTCACTAAATATTTTTAGAGTATATTTCTTAAAAAACTCTTCCTTTAACTCAATATTTTCAATTATATTATTAGATTCTATATTCTTTTCTTTAGCATATTCTTCTAATAATTTATTTATCATTTCAGAAGTCTTACAAATAGTGTTATCTAAATCTACACCTATTCTCATTTTAAGGCCTCCAACTTATTTATCGCATCATTTATACTTTTTACTTTTATTAACTTAATCTTTAATTTCTTACTCTTTTTATACTTTAAAGCAGCTTTATAATTATCTCCAGCTGGAACTAAGAAAATATCTGCTTTATCTTTACTAGCTCCTAACAATTTATGTTCTACTCCACCTATTTCTCCAATAGTACCATCTTCTTCAATAGTACCAGTACCAGCTATTTTATTACCTTTTGTTAAATCTTTTTTAGTTAATTGATTATATATTTCTAAAGTAGTAATTAATCCCCCTGATGGACCAGACTCTGAACTTTTAAATTTTATTTTAACTTCTGGATTAGTATAGTACTCTTTAACAAATTGTAATCCAACACCTAAGATTACTCTACCTTTATATTTATATAATTTACATTTAACTTCTTTTTCTTTTTTATCTCTAATTATTTTTACAATAACAGTATCTTTTTCTTTTTTTGTTTGAAGATAATTCTTATACTCCTCTACTGTTCCATATGAATTACCATCCATACTTAGTATTTGATCTTGTATTTTTAAATCATTATCATAACCATCAAAAACAGAAATTATATATAATTTAGAAGATCTTTCATTAACTTCTCTATTAGCTAAAGAATAAGCCCAATACTTAGCATTACCATTAGCGCTATTTAAATCTAAATCACTTCTAAATTCAATATCTTTAATGCTTTCTTTTTTATTATACTTATAGTTATTCGCATCTTCTCTTTCCCATGTAGGAATTACATAACTTAATAAATATGTAAATATTGTGCCTTTTAATTCAGTTACATAACTAATATTAAAACTACCTTTACTCTTATATTTATCTTCTACATTAATTCTACTTGATACATCACTGGTTCCTCCACCAACTACAATATAATAATTTAAAGGAAACTGTAATATAATATATAGAAGTATTAAACAAAAGATAAATTTATATTCTTCTTTAATTGTGTCTTTAGTAGCTGTTAAAAATCTTTTGAACATTCTATCACCTTAAAATAATTATAACAAATAAAAGGAAAAATATGAAAAAAAACACTAAAAATATACTGATACTTGTCACTTTAATAATATTCTTATTATTATCTCTTTTTAATAGTAATTATCTTATTAAGAATATCTTAGACTATTCTTTATTATTTCTTACTAAACTATTTCCCGTTAGTTTTATCTTCTTTATTATTTCTAAACTATTAATAGACTATGGATTATTAGAATTAGTCTATAAAATATTTAAAATTAATAGTAGTAAATTATATATTCTTTTACTTAGTATGATTAGTGGTTTTCCTAGTGGATCTAAATATACTAAAGAATTATTAGATAATAATTATATCAGTATAAAAGATGCGAATCATATTATTATGTATAGTCATTTCCCTAATCCATTATTTGTCTTAGGATCTGTTAATTTAATACTAAATGATTATAATTTAGCTCTAAAAATATTAATATCTATTATTACTAGTAATATAATTATTTTTATTTTTAATTATAAAAGTACTAATAGTTTTCCCCATAATGAAAACAATAATAGTTTTTCTAATAATTTAAGTATTGCGATTAATGATTCTTTTAATATACTTATTAATATTTATGGAATATCTCTATTTTTCTATTTACTAATTACAGTAATATCAAAGTATTTAACAATTAATTCTTATCAATATATTATCTTAAACGGAATATTTGATTTAACTAAAGGTGTTTTTTCTACTAGTATTATTTCTAATAATATTATTAAAGCTTATTTCATTTTAATTTTTATTTCCTTTGGAAGTATCTCTATTCATATGCAAGTAGCTAATATTATTATGAATACTAATATAAAATATAAATACTTTATTATTGGTAGAATTATTAGTACTTTAATAGCACTTACTATTTTTAAATTATTATAAAAAAAGACTCTAAGAGTCTTGATATAAATTAATATTTGTTCCAGCATCATTACCGGAAGCAACATAATCAATTGGTGCGATTATTTGAATACCATATCTAGTACCTAATTCTGGATGATAGAAACCAATATATATATCTAAAACATTATTATCTTCTGATATTGACATCCAAATATTATTAATACTTAAGTCTTGAATAGTTCTTTCAGATTCTCTTTTAGCTGGATCATCTGATTCTACTTTTGGTAATACAAAAGAACCTAATTTAGGAATTGGATAATCAATCATATCAGCAGGAGTTCCATATTTTATCATATAATAATCACTTGCATTAGGATCACCATCAGTATGATAATCAGACTTTCCATGACGTTGAATAACTACTAATCTTCTCTTAGTACCATCTCTCATATTACAATCAATGGTATAAGTTGTTTTATAACCTTCTACCTTTTCTTTATAAGAAGCATGAGTTACACCGATTTTAATAAAATCGTTTTGAATTTCTTTTGTCAATAAATTTTTATATGTATAAATCTCTTCTTTATATTGTTCTGTTATTCTCTTTTGATTAAATGCAGAAACAGTAGAATACATTGATGTGGTAATTGTAACTACCAAGATAAAGCAAATTATTACTTCAATTGTAGTAATACCTTTATTATTCAATTTTTTCATATTACTTCACCTCCGTAGTAGCATAGGAATAATAATTACTATTATCCATAGTATGTTTAAAAACAACAATTATCCTATATCGTGCTCCGTTAGGAGATTCATTTTTATAATCAGGAAGTAAATCTACATAATCTCTAAAACCAGTATTAAAAACTCGTTCATCACCCAATTTTTGACATAATTCAGTTGAATCTGTAGTAGTAAAATAAAGACTATTTTTACAATTTTGGACAAAATAAGATCCACATATATCATTATTTTCAGTTAAACTACAGATTTCATGCTTTTTTAATATTGCATTATTTGTTCTACCAGCATTTTTATCATATGGTAAATTAACCGTATCCTTGAAATCTCTATGAATATTAGGGTTTTTAGCGGCTAAACCAGCTAATTGGAAAGGAGTAATAAAAATATCACACATATTTCCACCTTTTTTACATCCTGAAACCTGTAAAGCTTTGACAAGTGATTCACACATAGCACGTTTTTGATCTACATCTGGTACATCTTTACATTCAAATCTGATATAACCATTAGCTCTAAAGAAATTCTGCTTATCAACATTAGTAATAGTATAATTTGAATCTTCAATTATCCTTTTTATCCAATAAACAGAGTATTTATCATCAGCAGTATCGTATACCTCTCTTTTTTCATATTCACCAATTAATGGATAGAAATAATAATATATCATTGAGAAAATTGTCATTAGAAATACTGTAACCACCAAGGTCTCAGCAAGGACAAAACCTCTATTGTCATTTTTTTTCATAATTCTTCTCTCTTTCCTTGATATTATCTTAAAATCATTATATAATAATTATGAATAAAATACCATAGAAAGTGGGCAAAGGGGTTGAAATGATGGTTCAATTTGATGTCAAACGTGTCCAAAAAGGAACCGAAAGTTTCATGGTGTCTTTTGATTTTACTAAGACTCCTGTTACTCAAATAGCTGATTACATCATTATTTCTGCATCTAAACATAATGCTTCCGATATTCATTTCGATCCTCGTGAAGAAGGAATGATGGTAAGATTCAGAATAGATGGAGATTGTCAAGATTATACATTCGTTCCTAAAGCTTATGAAAGAAATTTAACTACAAGATTGAAATTACTTTCAAATATGAATATTACTGAATCTCGTTTACCTCAAGATGGTGCGATTAAAGGTATGTTTGGTGACACTTATCTAGATATGCGTGTGTCTGCACTACCGCTTAATGAAGGAGAAAAGATCGTTATCCGTATCTTAGATTATACTCGTAGTTTACAAGGTGTAGATAGTTTAGGATTCCATCCTAAAAACCTTGAAAAGATAAAAAGAATGATGGGTATTCCGAATGGAATTATCTTAACTACTGGAGCTACTGGTTCTGGTAAATCAACAACTACATATTCAATCCTACAAGGATTAAATAAACCTGAAACTAATGTTATTACTGTTGAAGATCCGATAGAAATGAACATTGAAGGTATAAATCAAGTTCAAGTTAATGCTGAAATAGGTATGACCTTTGCAGCAGCACTTCGTTCTATCTTGCGTCAAGACCCGAACGTTATTCTTATTGGAGAGATTCGTGACTCTGAAACTGCACAAATCGCCGTACGTGCTTCAATTACAGGACACTTAGTTTTGTCAACAATCCATACGAACAATGCCCTAGCTACTGTTGAACGTTTACTTGATATGGATGTTGAACGTTATTTATTATCTACTGCCCTATCAGGAATCATTTCACAAAGACTTGCAAAAATGCTTTGTCCTGATTGTAGATACCAAAGAGAAACTACTAAATACGAGAAAAAAGTATTTAAAAAATATATGCATATGGACGTCGCAAATGTTTGGGATGCTAATCCACATGGTTGTGATCATTGTCGTCGTGGTTACCATGGCCGTATCGCATTTCACGAAGTATTGGAACTTACTGATGATATTAGAGCTGCTATCAATAATGAAAAATTAGAGAAAAAAGATTTAGCTAAAATGGTTTATAATGGTGGTACTATTACAATGCTTCAAGATGCTTTAATAAAATGTCTAGAAGGAAAAACTTCATTCGAAGAAGTTTATCGTAATATTGAAATTGAAAATGAAGATGATGACAATTATGAAAATGAAATAGCTACAGAAATAAAAGAAACTATTCCAGAAGCACCAGTTGAACCTAGCAATGATGACTTGTTAGATGATGGTACTAAGAAAAATACTGAAAATGATATTTCTAATGTAATTCAAGCACCAGCATTTACTGCAGCTGATTTCATGAGTGAAGAAGAAAAAAGAGCTGCTGGATTACTTCCTGCAGAAGAGAATGCTGAAGAAAATAAAGACGGTACTGAAAATACAGGAGCAACACAAACAGCTACAGCAACTACTCCAGAACAAGCAACTACTGAAACACAACCTGTACAACCAGCGCCTGTTAGTCCAACACCTGAGACTCAACAAGTTACTGAAGCACCAGTACAACCAACTACAGAGGTTCAAGCTGTACAACCTATTACTGTTGATCCAAATCTAGGTGTTCAGCAAGTTACACAAGTACCTCCAGTTAGTACTGAACAAGCAATTCAAGTAACTCAAGCAAACGTAACACAAGCACAGCCTGTACAAGATATTCAATCAACACTTCAAACACAACAAAACACACAGACTGCAGCGCAAAGTTCACAATTAACTCAAAGTGTTCAAGCAATACCTTATGTGTTACCACAACAAACACAAACAATAAAGCCTATACAGCAAGCTCAAGCAACAACAGTAAATGGTATAGATCAGTCTCAATTCCAACAAATTCAACCAGTACAACAAACAGCAACTCAAACTATACCAAACACAATTCAAAAGTTATAAAAAAAAACTACTAAATAGTAGTTTTTTTATTCTTCAATTAATTTTAAAATATCATCATTTATCTCTTCAATAGTTCTCAATTTATTATCCCTAATACATTCAATTCTATCCCAATTATATAATTCTGATAACTCTATATAAGCTTCTTCTGAAGCTTTTAAATGCTCAGGTGATTTTTCATGTTCATCAATTGCTTCTCTGTTTTTTCTTAATTCTATTGAATATTCATATGGAACATGAAGAAAAATAGTTTTATCAGGTTTAGGTAATTTCAATAACCAATACTCTAATTTATCAACCCATTGATACATATTAAATCTTTCATCTTTATCTTTGATTTTACTACCTTGATGAGCTAAATTAGAAGTAGTATATCTATCCAATATAACATAATAATCTTTTTCTAAATATTCCTCTATCTTAGGTAAATTATATTTTCTATCAGCAGCATAATATAAACATACTACATATGGGTCAACATTTACTGCTCCTTCAGTAAAAATACTTTCACCTATTTCTGGTTTACCTAAATAATCTCCTCCTATTATCTTACCAGTCGGAGTATCATACATAGGAAAGCTAAAACGAATACACTTCTTTCCCATCTCATTTAATCTCTGTTCCAATAATCTTGTTTGAGTTTCTTTCCCAGAACAATCAGTACCTTCGACAACTATTATTTTTCCTGCCATATATATCTCCTATTATCTTGGATTTACTTTTATTTTGAAAGAATTATTTTCAACTTCTCCTTCATAATCTTTTGAAATCCATAAACGAATAGTAATCTTCTTTTCTTTATTTACTTTTCCATTATAAACAACAATTCCTTCATCAGTTCTCACTGTCATTGAAGCCAAATTATTATCATAACTATTATTTCCAATTGTAATAGCATAATTAATATGTTTTAAATCAATATTATTTATAATTGGATAAATAACAACTTGATATTCTTTATTATCTTCTCCACTTACTAATATATCACTACTTTTAGTATTAACAATACTTTTACCAATATCATTAGACATTTTCTTAATATTATTAATTTTAATATCATCAGTAGTATCATTATTATTGAAAGAAATATAGCTAGCTGTGACTTCATTAACACTAGGTTGTAAAATATCTGTTTCAAAGATAATATAACTTATACCTAATACTAAAAGACACAATAAAGCACTAATCATAGTATTCTTTACTAATTGTTTTCTTTGTCTTTGTTGCTTTTTACTAAGTTTTTTAGTCCTCTTCTTTTTCTTCATACGTATATCCCCTTCTAATATTATATTAACAAACATATCACTATATAACAAGAAAGAGCACAAAAATAAGTGTCTACTAGACACTTATTTTATTATTTTTATCAAATGGTACTAATAAGCATTTACGTGAAGCTAAAAAGTCACACATATGAACAAAATTCTGATATTTAGTCTTTGGTTTTTCTAAAACTTCATTTCCATTATAATCAGTAGTCCATGGACCCATATGAGTCTTTATAACTTCTCCCATAAATTTAGCATCTTCTTTTGATAAATCAAATTCATTATATTTTTCATTTAAAAAATTAGCCATTAAAATTGGATGATCAAATCTAGTATATCTTTCTTGAGGATCCCCTAATTTTAAGCCATCATGTATTAACAAAGACATTAACATTAAATCCTTTTCTCTTGAAGTATACTTATCACCAATACATGGATCATTTAATAATTCATATCCAATACGCATAGCTGCTTTAGAATGTCTAAGAAGCCCTGCTTCTCCTAAAGCATATTCTGGATGATATTTACCTGTTGAAGATGCTGCCTCATGTAACCAATACTCGGGTAACATATTAATTATTTTAACTAATGATTCTCTTAAATCTTTATCTTTAATTAATCTTAATTCATCAGTAAACATTTCTTCTCTATTCATAATTACAACCCTCCAACATTCTCACAATTATCTCATTACTAATATACCATTTATCCTCCGGTATTCTAACTCGATTATCTTCAACAATTAATAAATTATTATTAATTAATTCACTTATATCAACAATATCTAATAAATCTTTTTGATACTTATCTTTAAAATCTTTTAATAAAATACCTTCAGATTTTCTTAGATTAAGCATTATTTCATACTCAATCATTTCTATTTCAGATAATTCAATACTTTCTAAAACATAATTTCCTTCTAAATATCTATTAATAGACCTAGTATTAGTAATTCTTTTATTATCAATATAACTACTAGATCCTAATCCAAATCCATAATAATGTTCATTATTCCAATAACATAGATTATGTTTTGAATAATATCCCGTCTTAGAGAAATTACTAATCTCATAATGATCATAATTATGATTCTTCATCTCTTTACATATTAATTCATACATTTCAGAATCTAAATCTTCTGGAATATTAATTACTCCATTTATCTTCAACATAGTATGATCTTCTATAATTAATGAATAAGTAGATATATGCTCAACATCTAATGAAAACAAATAACTCAAATCTTCATTTAATATCTTTATATCTTCAGTAGGTAAAGCATACATTAAATCAATATTAATATTAGTAAAGCCTAATTCTCTACACATATTAATAGTATCTTCTACTTTATTTTTAGTAATATTTCTATTTAACAGTGATAAATTACTTTTATTAATAGATTCTAGTCCAAAACTAAGTCTATTAATTCCATATTTTTTATATATTAATAATTTATCTTTAGTAATATTTTCAAAGTTAGATTCAATTGTAAATTCAATATTATTACTCTTGTTAAAAACTTCTATTACCTTAAATAATCTTTCTAATTGCTTGTTATTTAAAGCACTAGGAGTTCCTCCTCCTATATAGATAGTTTCTAATTCTTCACCTTGATAAATATTACTTATTTCTTTTTCTAATTCATCCAAATACTTATTAACAAGTTTTTCATCATAGTATAACTTACAAAAATCACAGTAAGAGCAAATTTTATTACAAAAAGGTATATGTATATAACAATTTTTTATTCTATTTTTCACTGATATATGTATATTGTTTAGGCTTTTCTTTAACAGGTTGGATGTTTTCTTGTGAGCAAAATTCTTTCAAAATCGCTTCTTTTGCTTTTAGTATTTGAACTTCTTCTGGATTACGTAATAAACTATCATTATTATCCAATGCTTTAAAAGCATGAGTTAAATCAGCCATAGAAATGTTTTCACGATAGTCATTAGTGAACTCATTAATATCTACACCTGGTATTAACATATATAATGTTTCTTCTGCATTAGTCACACGTAGTATTTCTCCAGCAAAGATATTATCTTTTAAATCATCATTAAACTTAGCTGTAATACCCATATAATCCAATCTGTTCAATACCATGAATTCTAAGTTATCAACATCTTTTTGATCAACAATAACTCTATCCTCTACTTCTTTTGCTCTAATAATTGCATTCGCAACAATATAACTTTTTCCTGTTAATAATCCTCTCTTTGAACTTTTCATTATATTCAAACCTCCTAATCTTTTGAAAGAATTGATAAGAATGCTTCCTGTGGTAATTCAATACTACCAACTTTCTTCATTCTCTTTTTACCTTCTTTTTGTTTCTCTAGTAATTTTTTCTTTCTAGTGATATCTCCCCCATAACACTTTGCTAAAACATCTTTTCGTAATGCTTTTACTGTACTTCTTGATATAATATGATTTCCCAATGCTGCTTGGATAGGAACTTCAAATAATTGGCGAGGGATAATATCTTTTAATTTTTCTACTATTTCTTTCCCTCTATTGTATGCAAAATCTTTATAAACTATTAATGATAATGCATCAACTACTTCACCATTTATTAATATATCCATTTTTACTAATTTACTTTCTTCATAACCTATCACTTCATAATCAAATGAAGCATATCCTTTAGTACATGATTTTAACTTGTCAAAGAAATCAAATATCATTTCTGATAATGGTAATTTATACTCTATAGTTACTCTAGTAGGATCAATATAATCCATGTTTATGAATATTCCTCTCTTATCTTGACATAACTTCATAATATCACCAATATAATCTGATGGTGAAAAGACAATCGCTTTAACATACGGTTCTTTAATTGTCTTAATCTTCTCAGGTGTTGGCATTTTATATGGAGCATCCACATCTATTTCACTATTATCATTTAAAATTATCTTATATATTACAGATGGTGAAGTGGCGATTATCTCTATATTAAATTCTCTAGATATTCGTTCTTCTACTATCTCCATGTGTAATAATCCTAAAAAACCTACTCTGAAGCCAAATCCTAAAGCCGCTGAAGTTTCAGGCTCAAATGATAAAGCCGAATCATTTAACTGTAATTTCTCTAAAGCTTCTCGTAAATCTTCAAATTTACTAGGATCTATTGGATATAATCCGGAATAAACACTTGCTTTCATTGGTTTATATCCTGCAAGTTTCTCATCAGCAGGATTTTTCTTTAAAGTAATTGTATCACCTACTGCTACATCACTAAGTGATTTAATCGAAGCATATAGATAACCAACTTCTCCAGCCTTCAGATCTTTAACTTTTTTCTCATTAGGTGTATCTATAGAAATACCTAACACTTCATAGCAAGCATTAGTCTGCATCATTAATATTTCATCACCTACTGATATTTTACCATCCATTACTCTAATACTAGTAATAATTCCACGATAATTATCAAATTTAGAATCAAAGATTAAAGCTTTTAATTTATTATTAACATTTCCTTTAGGACTAGGAACAAGTTCAATTACTTTATCTAACAATTTATCTACACCTTCACCAGTCTTACCTGAAGTTAAAACAATGTCTTTAGTATCAAAACCTAAGTTTTCTAATTCCTCAGTACATTTATCTATGTTTGCTGAAGGAAGGTCTATTTTATTAATAACTGGAATAACAGTTAAATTATTATCAAGAGCTAAATATAAATTAGCTAATGTTTGAGCTTCTACTCCTTGAGTTGCATCTACTACTAAGATAGCACCCTCACAAGCTGCTAAACTACGGGATACTTCATAAGAAAAATCAACATGTCCCGGAGTATCAATTAAATTTAATGTGTATTCTTCATTATCCTTTTTATACTTTAATGAAACAGCATTTAACTTAATGGTAATGCCTCTTTCTCTTTCTAAATCCATAGAATCTAGCATTTGATCTTTAAGTTCTCTTTTATCAATAGCTCCAGTCAATTCTAGAATTCGATCAGCTAAAGTACTTTTACCATGATCTATATGAGCTATTATACAAAAATTTCTGATATTTCCTTGCATCACTAGACCTCCTATCTAGAAAGGATTAATAAGATTATACCACAATACCTCAAAAAAAAGAAATGAATTAATCATTTCCTTAGTTTTGCTTTGCTCCACGATATACTATATAAGTACCTGCTCCAATAATTAATAATCCAATTATTGCAATATGAGTAACTGACATACTAGTATTTGGAACATTAGCAATTGTTGTATGATTGCTACTTCCGTCATCTAAATAATTTAAATCAACATAAGCATTAAATTGAACTTTAATCCCAGCATCAGGATTAAATCCATCAATTCTAAAATTCGTAGAATTAATTTGTATCTTACTAGTATCATTAGAAGTAATAGTTTTAGACTTAATTTTAGGAGAGAGACACTCATAGCTCTTTGGTGTACCAGATGATGTTGTTAATGTGTTTTCTAACTTTACAACTTTATATTTAGGTTTACCATTAACTAGTTCCTCATTACTTGTTGGATCTATATCTCCATCATCATTTGCTTCTACATACTCACATGTTGGATTAAACATATCATAGTTTTTATATACACCATAATCATTAAACTTTATCTCTTTAGGAAATTGAGCCATAACTTGCTCCATACTAATCTTATCACCAGCAATTGAAAGATTAATATATTTATTAATATCAAGTTGTTTAAGACTAGTATAAGAACTTAAATCAAAATCTTTTATCCAATCATAATCAATTGCTAAATAATCAATCAAAGCTTTATTAGGAATAGTATAACTTTTAAAATTATTAAATACAGCATTTAATTCTTTAAGCTTATTATTATTTGTTAAAGTAAGTTTATCCAATTTATTAGATGAAATATATAATTTAACTAATTCAGTATTTCTACTTAAATCTATTTCAGTTAATTTATTCAGTGATAAATTCAATGCAATCAAACTAGTTAAGTTTTTTATATCAATACTAGTTAACTTATTATTATATAAATCCAAATCAACTAACAAATTATTATTACTTAAATCTATTGTTTTAAGTTCATTATTTGAACAATGTAATACTTCTAACTTAGTATTAGTAGTAACATCAAGTGCAGTAAGATAATTAATTGAAAGAAGTGCTGTTACTAAATTAGGAAAACCCTTTAAATTAATAGACTTCAACTCATTAGCACTTAAATCCAAATAATTCACTGGTGCTGAAGTTGGAAATACAATAGCTTCGATTACATTACCAGAGGCATCAATAGATTTAAGATTACCTTTTCCAGACAAATCTAAAGTAGTTAAATCATTATCATGAAGATCTATAAGAGTTAAAGCAGTTAAATCAGACAAATCTAGTGCTTTTAGTCTATTTTTACCAAGTTTTAAAACTTCTAACGCATCATTTTCACTTAAATCTATTTCTGTCAACTCATTACCACTCAAATTTAAGTCTTCTAATAATTTGTTTCCACTTAAATCTATTTCTGTCAATGAATTGTAACTTAGGTCTAAAGATGTTAATCCAGTTAAATCTTGAATTCCTTCAGCACTATCTATTTCTATATTATTATGACATGAAAGTTCTGTAAGTTGACCTAATTGCTCTTCTGTTAATCCAGCATTACTTAATGCTGATTGTACACATGAATATAATGCTTCAGATTCAAAATTAGCAGCTTTATAATCCTTCTTTTCATTTGGAATAATAACTTTAGTTGTCTGAATAGACAATCCTAAAATTAGAATTAATAAAATAATTATAAGCTTATTATTTTTCATAATCCACCTCTATTTTATTATAACATTTACTTACAGCTAGTAAGCATTAATAATTACTTGTTTTACAAGATTTAACATATTTTAATAAGTAATCGAACTACTATCAAAATAATAATTTCTATTTATTGAATTAATCTTAAAGATATAAGAAATAGTTGCTGATTTATCTTCATATTTTTCTAGACTAATAGGCTTAGCTATTAAATCTTCTTTCTTTATATTTTGTAACATTTCTAATAAAGTAGTATGCTCAAAATCTTTATAAATATTAATTTTATATACATCATTCTCATTAACAAATGTTGTATAAATTACTTTTTCATTTAGTATTAAAGTACCATCCGCTTTCTTAGTAGCTGAAGATAATTTAGTATAATACGGTCTTACTAATTCTTCAGTTTTTTCTTCTTCTTTCATAAAAACAACTTTATAATCTTGTTCTTCTTCAGAATAAGTTAATTTTGCAAGACTTAAACCGTTAATAGAAAAATCAAATTTATACTCAAACTCATCTACTGGTGAAATACTATTATCACTACCAAAGAACCTTTGTAGATAAGTCTTTATTTTAGTAATTGATAAATTATATATCTTCTGACCTTGATCTGTTTTTTGACCATCATACACTAAGTCATTAGGATCAACAAATTGTAAGGCATAAAATAATTTATCTTCATTAGTAAAAGAATTACTTGTAACACTTTTTTCCTTTAAAAACTTATCATTACCATAACCGTTATCTTTATAAGCTACATAACTATATAATATTTTTACATTTTCATCATCCAAGTTAACTTGAGTATCAACTTTAGGAGGTTCCTTCTCATTTTTACCAATAATAGCATTACTAATAAAGAAAACTAATAGTCCAAAAAATATAGATACAACAATTACAATAATGATTGCTATTTTTCGATCTATTTTGTTTTGTTTACCATTATTTTCAAAATCATCACCGATTTTAAAATCATCCATAGACACACCTCTATTCTCTTTAATTTTATCATAAAACAAGAAAAAAGAAATATCTTTTTAATATTTCCTTTCTATTTATTAAGCATTTTAACAATACTAATATTATTAAAATCTATCTTTGAAACAATTTCCTGTAATTTCTTAAATTTCATTTTCTTAATAATATCTATTCTATTAGGAATAATTTCATTATATTTCAAAATATCATCATAAGTATTATTAACAGTTAAATCTACATTATCATAAATTTTAACTTCATTAGCAATCCAAACTTTCTTAATTCTTTCAAATGTCTTTTCGTCCAAAGATACATTTTTTAATACGTCTTTTACTTCTTCAATTAATTTATTTGGTTCAGGACTAGAAGCCATTAAATAAAAAGTTTTAAAATTATCAATACTTTCCCATTCAGTATAAATATTACTTAATAATTTATTATTTCTTACTTTCTCTCTAAATAAAGAAGATGCTCCAAATAAAATAACTGTTAACATATTAAGATATAAATCTAATTCTAAATCACTTTCTTTAAAGTTTTTAGTAGATACTTTTAAACCTAATGCTGTTTTTGGTAATTCAATGTTACTTTTGACAGTTAATTCTTTTGTTTTTACACTTACAGGTTCAACTACATTCTTTATTGTTGGTAAATCTACCTTCTCTTTAGAATTTAATTGCTCCTTAATAATTTTATTAGCTTCTTCTTTAGAAAAGTTACCTACTATTAAAATAAACATATTATTAGGTATATAAAAATTATTATAACAAGCATATAAATCTTCTTTAGTAATCTTATTAATTTCTTCTACTGTTCCAGCAATATCTAATCTTCTAGGATGTTTATGATATAGACATTCTCTTAATTTCATTTCTAATTTAAAATCTGGAATATCTTCATACATATTTATTTCTTCAGCAATTATACCTTTTTCTTTATTAACATTATCATCTGTATAATATGGATTATTAACAAACTTTAATAGATATTCTAAATTATCATTAAAATTTTTAGTACCAAAACAAATATATTGAGTATTATCAAATGAAGTAGAAGCATTAGAATCAGTACCACTCTTTGAAAAATAAGTAAATGGATCAATCCCATCTTCTTGTTCAAACATCTTATGTTCTAAGAAATGAGCTATACCTAGAGGTGGTTTATACTTTGTCTTATCATTACTAAATTCTAGGATATCACTACCAAATCTAGTCGCATAACTAATAAAATAATTCTTTTTATCAAGTAAAGGTATCATGAATACTTCTAATCCATTATTAAGAGTTTCAACATAACATTCTCTATCTAAATGAGATAAACTAATCTTCTTCATTCTTTACCCCCTCTAATAGAAATACCGTATCCATAGTTATCTTCTTAAATACTTTAACTATTTCCTTTTTATTAACTTTACTAATTTTCTTTAATCTTTCAACAATAGGATCTAATCCTAATATTTCTTCCATCATAAATTCAACAATAATACGATATTCATCTTCTTCTAATTCTTCGATTGAAGTATAATAAAACTCTTTAGCAATCTCTATATCATTATCAGTAAATTTACCTTTCTTTAAATCATTTAAAATCCTCGTAATAACTTCTACTGTTTTAGAATAATTATTCTTATCTATTCCAGCAGTTATTACTAATAAACTATCTAATTTATTAGAAAAAGATCTAACTGTATAACATAAAGAGTTTTTTTCTCTTACGTCTTTAAATAATTTAGAGTCTACTCCTCCCCCTAAAATTAAATTAGCTAAAATCAAAGGATAGTTCCTTTCATATTCAGTTAACTTATTAATAGGACAAGCTATTGCTAATTTAGATTGAGTATTATCAATTTCTTCTTTAGCAAATAATCTTTTCTTTCTAGCTTTATGCTCTTTTAAATAATAGCTAGCTTTTCTTTTCTTAACTCTTTTAAATTTAAAACATTTTTTAACTAAAGCAAGCATTTCTTTTTTATCAAAATTACCTACTACAAAGATATCAACATAATCATTATTAATCATTTTTTGATATGCTTCATATAATGTCTTTTCAGTTATCATATCTAAATCTTCAGGATAACCAGTCATTCGATATGAAACAGGACTATCTTTATCAAAAGTTTCAGCCATTCTAATCAAACTATAATTAGTCGCATTTTCTTTGATAGAATCAAGTGCCATTAATGAATTATTTTTTGCAATATCTAATTTATCTTTTTTAAATTGTTTGTTTTCTATATCAGGATTAAATAATATCTCACTTAAAAATCTAAAAGACTTCTCAACATTACCTTCTTCAGTATATTTATCCATTAATGTTTGTAAATTAAAACTAGTTAAAATATAATTACCAAGTCTTTGATTATTAGTAGATATATCAGCTGCATATAATTCTTCAGCTGCAATTATTAAATCTCTTTTAGAATTATATTTATTAGAAGATTGTAATAAAACATCTGCTAATACATTACGTTTAGTAATCTCTTCTTTAATAATTGGTGTATGAAATAAAATCTTAATTGTAATAGTTTTAAATTTCTCTGTATTAATCATATGTAAATTAAAAGATCCTAGATCTTTCTTTATATAATCCATCTAATCACCTCTGTTTCTTATTATGCCCCTTTTTTCTTAGATTATAGATTCTAAAGCCATTTCAATCATATTATTAAGAGATTTTTCACGATCTTCACTAGTTAAACTACGTTTATCATATAATGAATCTACTACAGTCATTAAAGCAGTAGCTTCACGACCTAATTTATTAGCTACATAGAAAAGTCCAAAAGCTTCCATTTCTACTGCTAAAAAACTCATATCTGGAAAATGATTTCTAAATTTATTTTCATCATCACAGTATAAATCAAATACATCACTAGTAATAGTTTTACCTACTTTTAAATCCAAATTTCTTTCTTTAGCTTTATTCATAATTAGTCTATTTAATTCATTAGAAGATTGAATAAAATCAATATCTACTCCATCTAATAATTCATCAAAATAACTCTTACAATAAGCTCCAGTAGATAATACTACATCAAGTAATTTAATATTCTCATTAAAAGATCCGCAAGAACCAATTCTTATGATTTTTTCTACATCATAAAATTTATACAATTCATAAGAATATATACCAATACTAGGAATACCCATACCACTAGCAAATACTGTTACTCTCTTACCCTTATATTTACCAGTATAACCAAACATATTACGTACTGTATTAATTAATTTAGCATCTTCTAAAAAGTTTTCAGCAATATATTTAGCTCTTAATGGATCTCCAGGCATTAAGACTATTTTAGCTATATCTCCCTTTTTACTCTCAATATGAGGTGTTGCCATAAACATACCTTCTTTCTTATTTATTATATCAAAACACACAACTAATAACAATTAAAAAGAAATGTAATAATTACATTTCTTA
>JAFWGF010000042.1 GCA_017512495.1 Bacilli bacterium | reverse complement strand
CTTAATGATGGGAGCACCATCTGAACTTGAACCAATTCAATTAGAAGAATTAGGAATAAAAGTTATTTAACAGAAACAACTGTAAAACACAGTTGTTTTATTGTTGCTTATTTGCATTTAAAAAAAATTTTGATATACTAAATACATAAAATAGGTGATTATATGGCAGAAATAAAAAAACGTAAAACTAGTAAAATAGCCAAATCAGTAAAAGAAATAAAAGCTCATGAAAAAAGATATACTTTTCTATTAGTCATATTTTTCATACTTTTATTCATTTGTATTGGTTACTTTTCATTAAGAGTTAAATAAGGATGATGGATTAAGAGGAGCTGGATTAATCTATAATTTCCCAGAGGCTTTCCGTCCTGAAAATTCTCTTGAATTAAGAAATATAGAGTATGACTATAATGATAGATTTGACATGGATGTACCTAGCGGTAAAATAATTCAAAGTACATTGGGTTGCTATACATATCGTTCATTATGGCCACAATAATAAAAAAGACCAATTGGTCTTTTTTTAATTTATAAATTTCTCAATAATTTTTTTAGTTAAAACAGGATTGTTTAAATATGAAAAATGATTTCCATTTTGATAAATAATTAGACCAGAATTATTAATATGGTTTCTCAAATAATAAGCATCTTTTAATGGTGTATCTAAATCCTTTTCTCCCCAAATAATCAAAGTATCACAATCAATCAATTTATAATATTTTCTTAAATCTTCATTAATAATATTTTTAAATGTATCCTTCATTGAATTAGGAATATTTTGATAATCAGATGAAGAAAAATAATTAATTAGTTTTTTATAATAAAAATATTTCTTCTTAAGAGGTAGTAAATTAATAATAAATTTTAATGATTTATATAATTTTTGTTTTAAAAAAATCTTAAAACTAAATCTTTTAATTCCAGCTACATCAATTAAAATTAGTTTATTTATTTTTAATTTGTATTTTCCAATTAAAATAGATATAATCCTTCCTCCAAAAGAATGAGCAAGTACTATAGGTTTAATGTTTTCACTAATAATAAATTTATAAATAATATCTGCATAATCATAAACAGTTAATGTTTTATTAGGTATAGAACTATTACCAAAACCGGGATAATCTAGAATATAAATAGTATAATAGTTTTTTAAATAATCAATTAAATAATTAAAAGTAGATCTAGTATTACCCCATCCAGGAAGTATTAATATTACTTGTTTATTAGAACCATATTTCTCATAATAAAAAGAAAGATTATCTGTTTTAAAAAACATAGAATCACCTATGTTATAGTATGAATAAAACAAAATATTGTGAAAAAACTTGTTTAGATTTATCAATATGTAGTATAATAGAATTGTCAGATAGATACGAACAGGCACTTATAAAACCGCCAAAGTTAACGATAAGGGAGTTCCGATCAGCTATTTGTGTTGAATACTTACTCGTTTAAGGATCCTAATGATAGCGTACGAACACCCACCTGTATATGAGACAGGTTTTATCGTTTGCCCAAGACGTATCTTATTCTGACTTTTTTATTTGTTAAAATAATTATTTGTAGTAAAATAATAATAGGTGATAATATGAATAATGAAAATCAAAAGAATAATATTGGAGAAAAAGTAGAAGAATACTTAGATAGTTTACCTAGTGTTAATACAAAATTCTATTCTTTTACTTATTGTATTGTAGAGATAATAGGAGTATTATTTTTTCTAATATTATTTTCTGTAATGTCTATATTTAGTTTTAAATCAGAAGATCCAAATTTAGCTATTTCAATATGCTTTTTTATAGCAGTAATTCTTTTGCTTATAAAATTGATATTTAGTATAAAGAAACTAATAAGAGTATTTAAAGAAAAATATCCTAGTTCAAGAGGAATTAAATTATCTGATATCGGTTATGGTATTTTAGGAATTGGTTTTATAGGTGTTTTTATTGTAATATCTATCTCATTAACAAGCGCTATATTTAATAACACTGCTTTAGATGAAAAATTACTAAGTAACGCAATTAAAATCACTGTACCTATTTTTCTAGTAGGAGCAATTGTCTATAATATTGGGATGATGACTGGCATTACAATTAATAAGAAAAAATAGTTTTTATTGATATAAAATAGAAATAGTTATAAAATAATACTACTTTTATGTGGATGTGATATTATGAAAGATTTTAAAGAGAAATTAGCTTTAGTTCCAACTAAACCGGGATCTTATCAAATGAAAAATAAAGATGGGGTAATTATCTATGTTGGTAAAGCTAAAAATTTACAAAGAAGATTAAGAAGTTACTTTACTAGAACATTAACCGGTAAAACTAAAATGTTAGTAGATGATATAGATGATTTTGAATATATTGTTACGTCTAGTGAATTAGAAAGTTTAATATTAGAAATAACTTTAATAAAGAAATATGATCCTAAGTATAATATCTTACTTAGGGATGATAAATCATATCCATATATTGAATTAACTAATGAAAAATATCCTACTTTAAAAGTAGTAAGAAATGTAAAAAGAAAAAGGAATAAGAATCATTTATACGGTCCATATCCTAATGTAAGTGCAGCTAGAAAGACAGTTAATATGATTAATAGAATTTACCCATTACGTAAATGTGATAAGTTAAAAAAAGATTTATGTTTGTATTATCACATAGGAGAATGCTTAGGTTATTGTAAAAAAGAAGTATCAAAAGAAGTAATAGATGAGATGAAGAAAGAAATAATTACTTTCTTAAAAGGAGATCCATCTATTATTACTGAAAAGATTAAAAGTGATATGGAAAAAGCTTCTCAAAATATGAATTATGAAAGAGCTTTAGAATTAAAAAACATGTTAGAAGATATTGATACTACTTTAAGAAGACAAAAGATAGATCTTAATAAAGGTTATAATTTTGATATGGTAAATTATTATTATGATAACAATTATTTAAGTATAGAATTATTCTTTATAAGAGATGGTTTGTTATTTGGTAGGCATAATGAAATAATATCTTCTTTAGGAGATATTTCTAATGAAATAACTGAGTACTTAATAAAGTTCTATGATAAAGGAATATTACCTCATGAATTATTAGTACCTAAAGATATTGATAATGAATTATTAAGTGAATATTTTAATATAAAAGTAAATAGTCCACAAAAAGGTAAATTAAAGAGTTTATTAGATTTATGTATGGAAAATGCTAAAGAGCAATTAGAATTACAAGAAGAGACTTTAAAGAAAGATGATGAAGAAAGATTAAAAGCTATTAATGAATTAAAAGAATTATTACATTTAGATAAATTACATCGTATGGAATCATTTGATAATAGCCATTTGTTTGGAACTTTCTATGTAGGTGGCATGGTAGTATTTGATGACTTCTTACCTAATAAAGATTTATATAGAAAGTATAAGATAAGTACTGATGTAAAAGATGATTTAAGTGCCATGAAAGAAGTAGTTTATAGAAGATATTTTAAAACATTAATGGAAGAATCTTATACACCTGATTTAATAGTAATGGATGGTGGAAAATTACAAATAAGTGCTTGTAAAGAAATATTAGATTCTCTAAATTTAAATATTCCTGTAATTGGCTTAGTAAAAGATAAAACACATCGTACCAATCATATAATGACAGATAATTATGAGATATTAGAAGTAGATAAGGATTCTAAACTATTCTTATTTTTAACAAGAATACAAGAAGAAGTACATAGGTATGCTATTACTTATCATAGAAATATTAAAGCTAAAGGAGCATTATCTAGTATGTTAGATGTTGTTCCTGGAATTGGAGAAGTAAGAAAAAAAGAACTATTAAAGAAATTTGGTTCTTTAAAGAAAATGAAAGAAGCTTCTCTAGAAGAATTAAGTTTTATTGTAGGTAAAGATACTGCTTCTAAATTAAAAGATTATTTACAAGAAATGTAAAGTACTAATTTATTTAGTGCTTTTTCTTTTTATAAATATTTATTATTGATATAATTAAAGAGAATAGAGGTGTAATAATGGCAAATAAAAGTAAAAAGAAAGGATTAGAAAAAGTAGATATAATATTATTAATATTAACTATTATATTCCCAATAATTTTATTTCCAATAGGATTATTTATTGCAGAAGAGTTATTTGAAATAGAGTTTATGAGCATAGTCGCAGCAGTTGTATTAGTCGCAGTATTTGCCTGGATTTCAACTATGCAAGCATTTAGAAGAAAATATAATTCTAAAGTAATATCATTAATTTGTGGAATATTAGTTTTAATAGGAATTTTTTCAATAATTATTACAGGTGAACGAATTAATATTGAGCATAGTATTTATCCGGGATTGTTCAATCTAAGTATAAAGTTTTTTAGTCACATCATACCATTTGTAATTATGTTCGCAATAATATATGCATTAGGAAGCTCAAAAAAAACAATTAAATCAAAGCGTTCATGGATAGTATTAATTGTAGTAGGAACAATTTTAGTCTTCGCGTTTTCAATAGGATGTTTTGTTTTTTGTTCTTGGGCAGAAAAAAAATATATGCATTTGTTTGAAAATATTAAAAAGCCAATTATTTATATCTATCCAAAAAGAGATATGGATGTAGAAGTAACAGTATCAAATCCAGAGAAGTTTACTGTTACATATCCTAAATATGAAGATGGCTGGAAAGTAAAAGCTTTAAAAGATGGAACTTTAATAGATAAGAATAATAAAAAGTATTATGCTTTATATTGGGAAGGTAATGGAGATAAAGATAGTATTAATAAAGATGGATTTGTAGTAAAAGGAGAAGATAGTGCTAAATTCTTAGAAGAGAAACTAGAAATACTAGGATTAAATTATAAAGAGAGAGATGAATTTATAATGTACTGGTTACCTAAATTAGAAAGTAATAAATATAATTATGTTAGATTTCAAACAATAGATGAAATTAATAATAATATGAAACTTAATATTAATCCTGAACCAGATACATTAATAAGAGTAATAATGGAATATAAAGGATTAGATAAAAAGATTAATGTAAAAGAACAAAAACTTTCCAAAGTAGAAAGAATTGGTTATACAGTAGTAGAATGGGGCGGAACAGAAATTAAGTAGGTGTTTTTATGGAAGAAAAAGAAATTGAAGAATTAGAAGTAGAAGAATTAGATGTAGATGAAAATAAAGAAAAAGAAGAGAAACAAGACAAAGTAGAAATTGTTGAACATGTAGAATCTAAGTATGATGATCTTAAACCTAGAACAGAAATGGCTGATTTAAGTAAAGAAGAGAAAAAAGAAATTAAAGAAAAAGTTATTAAAGGATTCGAAAGAAAAGAAAAGAAATCTGAATCAAAAGAAAAAAATAATACTGCAGTACAAGTAAAACTTGAGAAAAAGAAAGGTAATGTAGGAATTATTATTTTAATTATAATTGGTATTATAATTAGCCTTTATTGGTTGGCTTGGCCTATAATTAAAAGTTCAATTCATACTCAATGGAAGCCTATTATTTATATTTATCCTACAGAAGATACTGATGTAACAATAAAAGTATCTAATCCTGCTGATTTAACAACAACTTATCCTAAATATAATAATGAATGGAAAGTAAAAGCATTAACTGATGGTACTTTAATAGATAGTAATAATAGAAAGTATTATGCATTATATTGGGAAAGTGAGAATAATAAAAAGAATCCTATCAAAGAAGATGGTTTTGTAGTAAAAGGTGAAGAAGTTGCTAGTTTCTTAGAAGAAAAATTAGAAATATTAGGGTTAAATTATAAAGAACGTAATGAATTTATAATGTATTGGTTACCTAAATTAGAAGGAAATAAATATAACTATATTAGATTCCAAACAATGGCTGAAATTAATGATGATATGGGACTTGATATTAATCCTAAACCGGATACATTAATTAGAGTTAGAATGGAATATACTGGGTTAGATAAGAAGATTAAAGTAAAAGAACAATCCCTAACTAAAGTCGAAAGACATGGTTATACAGTAGTAGAATGGGGAGGAACTAATATTAATAGGTGATAATATGGAAGAAGAAAAGATAGAGGTAGTTGAACACACTGAATCAAAGTTTGATGATCTTAAACCTAGAACAGAAATGGCTGATTTAAGTAAAGAAGAAAAGAAAGAAATACTAGAAAAATCTATAGAAAAAGAAGATAAGGTAGAAGAAACAAATGAATTAAAAGAACCTAGTTCTGGTAATAGATTTTTAGTAGCTTTTATCACAACTATTTATGCAATTTTTTCTATACCGGTTATCTATGTATTATTAAGAAATATAATTGTTATTTTACCAGAAATGGGTGTTTTTGGGTTAAAAACATTAGTCTACGTCTTATTTTTACTATTAGTTGTAATTTGTCCTTATATATTGTTTGTTCTTGCGAAAACAAAGAAAAAGAAAAAACTAGTTACAATAGCCGCAATATATGAAGTAGTTGTCTTATTATTAGTTGCTGTTTTCTTCTTATTCGCATGGCCTAAAATTAAGAGTAGTATTAATGATCAATGGAGATGTATAACAGGACCTTGCCCTTAAAGAAATGATAATTTCATTTCTTTTTATTTTATGATATATTATTAATGTTAGAAGTAGGTGATATGATGAGTAAAATTCAAGTAATGGATGAAGTATTAGCTAATAAGATTGCTGCTGGAGAAGTAGTTGAAAAGACTATGAATGTAGTAAAAGAATTAGTTGAGAATTCCATTGATGCAGAAGCTACTGAAATTACAATTAAATTAATTGATTCAGGTGTTAAAGAAATAGAAGTTAGTGATAATGGTATAGGAATGGATAAAGAAGATGCTAAATTAGCTTTTGAAAGACATGCTACTTCTAAATTGAAGAATCTTGATGATTTGTTTTATATTGAATCGTTAGGTTTTAGAGGTGAAGCTCTTCCATCTATTGCTAGTGTCTCTAATGTTAGGCTTAAAACTAGTAATGGAGAGATAGGTACTTTAATTACTATTAATGGTGGTAAAGATATGAAAGTTACTAGAAGTGATCTTCAAGAGGGTACTACTATTACAGTAAGTGATTTGTTTTATAATACTCCAGTTAGACTAAAGTATCTAAAGAATTTATATGTAGAACTTGCTCATATAGTTGAATACGTTAATAAGATGGCTTTATCTTATCCTAGTATTAAGTTTACTTTAATTAATAATGATAAAGTATTATTAAGTACTGATGGTAGTGGAGATTTATTAAAAGTAATATATGAAATCTATGGAGCAGATATTACTAAGAAAATGATTCCTATATCTTCAGAGAATGATGATTATAATATTAGTGGTTATATATCATATCCTGAAGTTAATAAAGGAAATAGGAATTCTATTACTACTTTAGTTAATGGAAGAGTGATTAAGAATAATGAATTAAATAAATGTATTATAGAGTCTTATCATACCTATATGCATAAAGGTAGATATCCAGTAATAGTATTAAATATAGATGTTGATCCAATACTAATTGATATTAATATACATCCTACTAAAATGGATATTAAATTTAGTAAAATGGATACTTTGAAAGATTTAGTAGAAAAAACTATTACTAAGAGATTAGAAGAAATTACTCTAATTCCTGAAGTATCAGTAAGAGATAGTTATTCTGTTAGTGAAGTAAGAAAACAAATTACTGAAAAAAAAGAAGAAGTTAAAGATGATAAAAAATATGAAGAAATTAAATTAGATTTTGAAGTATTTGAAGAAAAGCAAGATTATGATAAAAAAGTAGAAGAAGAATTAAAGGAATCTTTGCCTTTTGATTTAGAAGAAGAAAAAATAAAACCTAAGATTAAGAAAATGATTCCTCGTGGAGTTGTATTGATGACTTATATTGTTGCGGAAAATGAAGATGGAATGTACTTGATTGATCAACATGCCGCAGCAGAACGTATTAACTATGAGAAGATATTAAAACAGATGAAAGAAAAACCTATTATAATTGATTTATTAATTCCAATTAGAATAGAATTACGTAAGGATGAATATATACTTGCCAAAGAAAGATTTTCTTTATTGGAAGAATATGGTTTTACTGTCGAAGACTTTGGTAAAAATACAATTATTATTCGTAGTCATCCGGCATGGATACCTGAAGATAAGTCAGAAGATATTATTAGAAATATAGTTGATTTGATTATTGAAAAAGGTGAATTTGACTTTGATCAATTTATTTGGAGAATGGCTGCTACTACTGCTTGTCGTATGAGTGTAATGGCTAATACATATATTTCTCCAGAAGATGAAGAATGGATATTAGAAAATATTAGATATTGTGATAATCCATTTACTTGTCCACATGGTAGACCAACTATTATTACTTATACTAAGTATGAATTAGAAAAACTATTTAAAAGGCAACTTGATTAGTTGTCTTTTATTGTGTTATAATATGGCCGAAATGAAGTGATTGTATGAAAGATATTATTGTTATTGTAGGACCAACAGGTGTTGGTAAAACTAAAATGAGTATTGAACTAGCCAAAAAGTTAGATGCTGAAATAATTAATGGTGATAGTGTTTCTATCTACAAAGAATTAGATATTGGTAGTGCTAAACCTAGTATTGAAGAAAGAGAAGGTATAGTTCATCATCTAATAGATATTAAAGATGTATCTGAAGATTATACTGTTTATGACTATCAAAAAGATGTTAGAAAATTAATAGAAGATATTAATAGTAGAGGTAAAAGAATAATAATTGTAGGAGGTACTGGTCTATATATAAAAGCAGCTTTATATGATTATAAATTTACTGAAGGTACTACTTATAATGAATATAATAATTTAAGTAATGAAGAATTATTAGATAAAATTAATAAATATAATGTTAAAGATAAATTGGAAGTTAATAATAGAAAACGTTTAGTTAGACTTTTAAATAAATTAGAAAATAATGAAGAATTAACTTATGATAAAGATAAGTTGTTATATCCTATAAAAGTAATAGGTTTAACTACTAATAGAGATTTATTGTATGAAAGAATTAATAAGAGAGTGGATATTATGATAGAAAAAGGTTTGCTTGATGAGATTAATTCTTTAAAAGATAAATATATGGATTCTAGAGTATTAAATACGGGTATTGGTTATAAAGAGTTTTATGAATACTTATATAATGATAAAGATTTAGATAGTGTTATTGATGAAATAAAAAAAGACTCTAGGAGATTTGCTAAAAGACAATATACTTTCTTTAATCATCAATTTGATACTAAATGGTTTGATGTTAACTTTGATGATTTTAACGAAACAATTGATGAAGTATTTAAATACATAGAAAAAGGAGCTAATTAAGCTCCTTTTAATTCTGAATAAATTTCTTGATTAAAAGTATGTTGACTCTTTTCTAGATTTAATAAACTATTAGTATCTATTAAGAAATAGTTATATTCTAAGAATTCTCTTTCATCTGATGATACTGGATCATCCCAAGTTAAATCTAAATGTTTCCATGCATTATCTATATATAGAGCATTCCAAATATGCATTTCACTAGATATTTTATAACTTCTTACATTTAATCTTTCTAAGAATAATTCCATTAAATCAGTATAACCACCACAAACTGCATGACCTTCAAATAAAGGACCATAAGCTATATCAGAACGATAATTAATTATATTTTTATCACTACGATCTGAATCATACTTAGTATGATTAATTATATAATCATGAACGTTTCTAATATTATCAGTTAATGATGCATTTTCATTTATTAATTGAGGATATAATTCATCTATTTTATTATTAATTAAATCAATTTCTTCTTTTGTATAACTTTTATTAACTCTAATTGTTACTTTTCCCAATGAATCATATTCTGTTTCTATATGAGAAAAACCATTAAAAGGATGAACAAAATTATTAATATCAGATAATTTATCTTGATCTCTAGCTAAAAGTTCAACATCATTTAAACATTCAACATATTCTTTAGGACAGTAAAATGCAAATTCATCTTTACCAGCATTAATTACAGTATAATAGATATTTAAAATATCATGAAGACTACTAGGATTAAAATCATTTGTATTTTGAACAAAATCAAAATCATAATTACGGTAGTATTCATTTTTTTCTCCTAATTCAACATTTGTATTAGGCATGATATAAGTATTTATAATAGTAATAATATCATCTTTTCTAATCATGACTAATCCAGCAAGTATCACGATTAGACACAATGTAATTATTGCTTTTAATAATCTTCTCATAGATCCTCCAATTATATTATAATTTTACTCTATATTTTTTCTAAAGTAAATAAAAAGTACTATCAATAGAAGTACTTTACTTATTATTCCATAGTATTTTTCATTTTTGTTAGTCTTGATTTTAAACGAGCTGCTTTGTTTTTATGAATTTTACCACTAGACATAGCTTTATCAATTCTTTGAATAGCTATATTTAAATTATTACTAGCTTCTTCCTTATTTCCAGCTTTTACTTCTTTTTCAAATTTCTTAATTGCAGTTTTCATACTAGAAGTAACTAATGTATTAACAACAGTCTTCTTTGCATTAGAACGCATACGTTTTTTTGCACTTTTAATATTTGGCATAATTTCACCTCACTTTTGTAAACATATTAATAATACCAAATAATTCAGAAAAAAGCAAATAAAAATAGTATTTTTGTAAATAATATAATTGGTGATAATATGCATGAAATTAAAATTAATAGAAATGATTTAGATACAGATTTAATACTAGAACAGAACCCAAAGTTAAGTATAAAGGAAGTAACCCCATACAATAATATTAAAGTAGTCAATAATAAAATAGATAAATATCATTATACTACTATTAGCTTTAATGATATTAGTGATAAAGATAATTACTTAAATTTACAAAAAGTTTTTATCAGAGAATTAAAAAAGTATTTAAAAATATCTTCCGATGATTCGTTTTTAATAATTGGTTTAGGTAATAGTAAAAGTACTCCCGATTCTTTAGGACCATATTCTATTGAACAAATACTAGTAACTAGATATTTGTTTTCTATAGGGAAAGTAGAACAAGGTTATAGTAATGTTTGTTCTTTTAGTCCTAATGTTACTGGTAATACTGGTATTGAAACAGCTGATCTTATTAAAAGTATTATTAAAGAGACAAAAGTAACCAAAGTAATAGTAATTGATTCTTTAAAAACAAATGATTTTGAAAGACTAATTAAAACTATTCAAATAACAGATAAAGGTATATCTCCAGGCAGTGGAATAGGGAATAATAGACAAGAGGTAAGTGAAAAGACTATGAAAGTTTCTATTATTGCGATAGGAGTACCTACTGTTTTAAGTTTAAAAGATAATTACATTGTTACTCCTACAAGTATTGATTTTATAATTGAAAAATTAGCTCATTTAATAGGTAATGGTATAAATATAACTCTTCATAAAAACTTTATTCGACATAATAATTACTAATTAAGTTTTATATTTAAGTTGGTGATTAGATGAGTAGTAAATTTAAAAGAAAAAAATTAAAAATTAGATATAAATTTATATTTATTTTTATAACTATATCTATAGGTATTAGTATTAGTTATAAGCATTTAGAAGAATCTAAAATTAATATAACTGATAAAGACTTAATAGATTTAATTATTAATAATAGTTTTAAAAATAATAATTATTTATTAAGAAAGATCCTAGATGAAACAATTAATAGAACTAATCCTATAAATAATTTAAATAAAACTTATACTACTTATTTAGTAGATAATGAAAAAACTGTTAGTAAAGAAGAAAAAGATCCAATTATTTATTTATATAATACACATCAAAGTGAAGAGTATGCTTCTAGTAATTATGCTGAATTTAGTGTTAATCCAACAGTTATTATGAATAATTATATATTAGAAGATATATTTAATAAGCAAGGGTATCAAACTATAGTAGAAGAAGAATCAATTAGTGAAATAATTAAACAAAATAATTGGAAATATCATAATAGCTATAATGCTAGTAGAATTCTTTTAGATAAAAGTATTAATAATTATCCATCTTTAAAATACTTCATTGATATTCATAGAGATAGTTTAAGTAAGGATAAGACTACAGTTACTATTGAAGGAAAAGATTATGCTAAAGTGCTATTTATTGTTGGTTTGGAAAACAAAGATTATCAAAAGAATTTAGAGTTTACTGAGAAAATAGATAATAAAATAAAGGAATATTATCCGGGGTTATCTAAAGGTATTTATAAGAAAAGTGGACCGGGAGTAAATGGTGTTTATAATCAAGATTTTAATGAACATACAATTTTAATTGAAGTAGGTGGATATGATAATACAACTACTGAAGTTCTAAATACAGATTTAGCTTTTGCTAGATGTTTCTTGGAGGTTATTAATGAATAGAATAATGAAAGGAATAGGTTTATTAATAATACTATTATTTTTGTCTTTGTACTTTAGTAAATATATTAATTATAATCATAATACTAGTGTTTTAACTGATGCAGCTATACAACAATTTGAAAAAGATTTAAAAAATGGTAAAAAGATAATACCTAGTAATTATCTTCCAGAAGAAAAGAATTATAATAATAGAGTTTGTAATATTGGTAGAAAGGCTTCCAGTTTGATTGAAAAATCATTTAATAAATTATTGAGATATTCACTTAGATATTTGGATGATCTAAACGAGTAATTTATTGACTTTTTAATGATTTTGTGCTATAATATGCGCGTATTTAGGGGGTAAAAGATATGGAAAAAGCAACAATAAATATAAATGCTAAACAGTTAATAAAGTATTGTTCTAATGGTACTATACCTAGTGAAGATATACTGTATAAATTAAGAATGATAAATAGACGTGCTGAAAGTAATATTCATTCAGTATTTGGTTATCGTAAGTTTAATGATGACTTTGTAGATAAAGTTACTGTTTATAGTGATGATAATGGTATAAGTACAATCAAATTTAGTTATGATGATTTTTTACTTAAATTATTTAGATATTTAAATATTAATGATAAACCTAATAATATGACTGATGAAGAAATTGAAAAAGTTTTAAATGAAAGATTAGTAGTTTTAAACAGTTCTAATATTAAAGATAATTTAAGAACAGAATTTCCACTTATTTATAGTGATTATCATTCTGGATTAAGTTATTTAAAAGAAGTACAAAGAATGAGAGTTAATACTATTGAAGATAAAAGACGTAAAGAAATGCAAGAAAAACATTATTATCGTTGTGCTCTTCATCCTACTTATTATAAGTTTGTAGATAGACAAAAAGATTTATATGGTAGATTTGTTAATAGAAGAGAAGATTATAAAGAAGCTGTTAAAAAAAGTAGCTTAAATAATTTCTTTAAAAAGTATTTTGATATGGACAAAGTAGCTATGTATATAACTAATAGTTATTTAAATATTTGTGAATATTTAGAAGATGAAGATCAAATTAGATATTATATGTCTTTAGTAGAAAAATATTTAAAATCTGATTATGATAAATCTATTGAAATAGAAGTAGAGAATAATCGTGTAATTAATTTAGATGTAATTCAAGAAAGATTATCTGCAATAAGAAAACAATATGCTCCAGTAATAGGTTTAGTAAATTGGGAATTAATACCTGCTGGTAAAGATACTACTATTAATAGAGGAGCATCTAAGTATCGTAGTAGAGTAGATTTAACTGAAGAAGAATTAATTAATTTAAGAAATAAAGGACAAAAGAAAGAAGATTTCTATAATAATTCTAATCCTTGTGCTAAAGCATATGGAGCATTGAAATATGGTTGCTATATTGCTTATATTTATAAGAATGGAGAAGTATTATTAGATACAGTTTATGATGAGAATAATCCAAGAACTGCAGTTGGTAATGCTACTTATAATATTAAAGCTCGTGATTTTCAATTAATATCAGGTCTAGATAAAAGTGAATTAAAAAACAATCCTAAAGTTGTAAAATTAAATCACTCTAAATTCTGGGAAGATAGAGTATCAGAGATAGTTAAAAGAGATAACGGTGAAAAATCAAAAGAAGAAGCAATTCAATTAGTAAAGAAAATAAAAAGAGTAGACATTTAAGTCTACTTTTTTATTGATATAATTCTTTCTTTATAGATTCTAGATTATCATTCATAATAGTTATATAATCATATTTTTCACTACGTTCTTCATCACTCAAATTATCTAATTTATGAAGTTCTATTGTTTTTAAATCCGGATGATTATCAAGTAAGCTTTGAGCATTATCATTTGCTTTTTGGCCTTTAAATAAATAGATATATCGAACAGTACCGTTAGAAACTAAGTTTTCTGCATCACTTAATGTTTTTTGATTAGCATCACTATCAATACATATTACATTAAGACCAAATTTTTCTAAATACTTTAAGGCACTATCTGCAACTAAAATAGTTTTATTATCAGTACTATCAGCTGCTACACGGTAATCAGCATCTATTTCACTAAGTTTGATTTTTAATTCATCATAGGCCTCATCAATTTCTTTCTTTAGATATGTACTAGTAACATATTCATTTAAACTAATACGTACATTTTGACTCATCATTAGTAAAGAAGAAGGATTTAACCATAATTCTTCAGGTGAATAATCAGTTTCTAATACATAAGCTGTATCAATTATTTTTAAATCAGGATTGATTGCTAATAAATCAACTGCTAAATTTCTTTCTTTCTCTAACAATCCGTTATAAACAAATAAATCTTTTTTAGCATATTCAGCTTTTTCTTTTTTACTAATTTCATAAGAATTAATATCAACACCATCAGGATATATTGACTTAATAGTAGCATGATCTTCATATAGATTCTTTACTACATATTCATTTGGATAATTAGTAACAATAATTTCAATATTATCCATACTATCATTAGTACATCCTGTTAAAAATATTGGAACAAATAAAATGCTTAATAATAAAATTTTAAATCTTTTCATGTTTTTTCTCCTTTTTTAATGGTACCGGATCATATCCAGAAGGACCTAAAGGATTACACCTTAATATTCTTTTTATCGATAAATAACTTCCTTTAATTGATCCATATGTTAAAATCGCTTCTTTTGCATAATTACTACAAGTAGGAATAAATCTACATTGTTTGTGACTAGCAAAAGGAATTTTTTGATATAAATTAATGATAGAAATCAAAATATATTTCATACTATCACCATATTCATTTTACTATGAAAGATATCTTTTTTCAAGACTATAAAAAACTATTAAAATTTTTAGTTATTTGTTATAATGTAGATGGTGATAGTATGGAAGAGTTATTTAAAGCATTAAAAATAAAACCTAAAAATATTGAATTATATAAATCGGCTTTTTCTCATAGTTCTTATGTTAATGAACATAATGTAAAGCATAACTATGAAAGATTAGAATTTTTAGGAGATGCTGTTCTTGATTTAGTAATAGCAGATTATTTATTTAATAATCATCGTGAAAACGAAGGAGAAATGACTAAGGTTAGAGCTAGTTATGTTTGTGAAAATGCTAATTATTGTTATGCAATGGCCTTACATTTACAAGATTATATTTTAGTAGGTCATGGTGAAGAAAAAGAAGGACTAAAAAAAGCAATAGTTGCTGATATATTTGAAGCTTTAATGGGTGCTATATACATTGATTTAGGTTATGCAACTGCAAGAAAAGTAATTTTAGATATAATTGTTCCATATATAGAAGATCCTACCACAAATTTCTTTAATGATTATAAAAGTGCTCTACAAGAGTTTGTTCAAACTGAGCAAAAATCTTTAGAATATGTATTGGTAAAAGAAGAGGGACCTGCTCATGATAGAAGATTTACAGTAGAAGTTAAAATAGATAATATAGTTTATGGTAAAGGAATAGGAACTTCTAAAAAAGAAGCAGAACAAGAAGCGGCAAGACATGCAATTGACAAAATGGCTAAAAAATAAATATCTTTTATTGATTTTATTATAAAAATATGGTTATAATAAAAATAGAATAGGTATGATTAGGGTATATATAATACTCTTATAAAAAGGAGATGTAAAATAATATGAAAAAGAGAATGAGTATTTTTGCAATTTTAATTGCAGTGTTAGCATTAGGTATTGGTTATGCAGCAATATCAGCAGTAACATTATCAATCACTGGATCAGGAACAATTAGTCCGGATACAGATAATTTTGATGTTCATTATGATGGAACAGTTGCTGTAACAAAGAGTAGTAATGATATAACAACTACGCAAAGTCATGATAATGCTCAAACAGGGCAATTTACAATTACTGGTATGACTAAGAAAGATGATACAGTAACATTTACGTATACTGTTCAAAATGATAGTGAGGATTTAAGTGCTTCATTAGCAGCACCAACTATCGTAACAAATTCGAATAGTACATATTTTACAGTAACATCATCAACAGCTGCTAATTCAATCGCAGCAGGAGGATCAACTACTCAAACAGTTACTGTAACAGCTATTAAGACACCTGTAACTGAAGATGAAACTACTAACGTTACAATTAATTTAGTAGCTTCTCCAAGTAACTCATAGTAAAAAGAATAGAAGGTGAGAGTACATGAGTAAAGACAAAACTAAGGTTTTAAAATTTGAGACTGCTATAGTTATTGTTTTAATACTATGTACTCTATTTCGTTTAACTGCGAATAAGTTTTTTACGGCAGGACTATTATTAGTTTCTGCTGTTGCTATGTCTTTAGTATTAAAACGTAATAGAATTTTAAAAACTAATAAAAAGAAAATAACTATAATTTTAGCAGCCTTCGCAATACTTTATGTTGCACTATACTATATGCTGGGATTATATACTGGCTTTTATGGACAAACAAATAAGTTTGGTTTAAAAACAATTATTAATTATATTATTCCAGTTACTACTATAATTGTATCTACTGAAATAATAAGAGATAAATTATTAATTAATGATTCAACAAAATCAAAAATATTAATAATCATAATTGGAACATTGATAGATATATCTATTTATTTAGATGTATATGGTTTAAGTAATTTAGATAGCTTTTTAGCTTTGGTAGGATTTGTAACATTTGCTGCAATTGCTAATAATTTACTTTATACGTATGTATGTAAAAAATTTGGTAAGAGACCAGTAATCGTATATAAGTTAATTACTTATTTGTATATATATATTATTCCAGTTGCACCTAACGTATATATTTTCTTTAGAACTTTTGTAAGAATGATTTATCCATTAATAATTTATTCGTATTTGGATAAATACTATAATTTAGATAAAGATAAAAAGAATAAAGATATTAAAAATCAATTAATCACATTAATTGTTGGTTCAATAATAATGATAATAATAATCGCTTTAATATCATGTAAATTTACTTATGGTGTATTAGTAATAGGTTCAAAATCTATGACTGGTAGTCTTGAGAAAGGCGATGTTATAGTTTTTAAAAGCAAAAAAGAGAATATTAAAAAAGAAGATATTATAGTCTTTGAAGAAGATGATATAAGAATAGTCCATAGAGTTAAAGAAGTAAAAAACATTAACGGACAAACTCGTTATTATACCAAAGGTGATGCTAATCCATCACAAGATGAAGGTTATGTAACAAAAAACAATTTAATGGGAAAAGTAATACTTAGAATAAAATATATTGGTAGGCCAACGTTATGGCTAAGAGAAATCTTTGATAAAGAGGGATAGAATGGATAAAAAGGAAAGAAGACAAGAAATTAATAATTTAATAGTAACATTATTTATTGCATTATTTATTGGAGTAGCAGCATTATTGTTCTATATTGGTGGCAATAAAAGTCAGAATATTAATTATAATGAGAAAAGTAATGTTGATTATCAAGTTAACTTGAAAAAGAATGATTTTTTCAAAGAAGAAAGTCTTGGTAAAAATAAAGGATATGTTGCTAGTTTAATAGATATTATTTCGGCAGATTTTGAATATGATTTAGATTTTTCAAAAGAAACAGATTATAATTATTCATATAGAATTGCTGTAGAAGTAGACGTTGAAGATGATAAGAATAATAGTAATATTTATCATTTTAATGAAGATTTGATATCTAAAAAATTAGTTTCTAATAGTGATGATTTAAAAATTAAAGAAAAAGTAAATGTTAAATATAGTAATTATAATAACTTAATAAGTAGATTTAAAGAGGTATATGATTTAAGAAATGTAACTAGCAACTTAAATTTAGTATTATATGTTACATTAGAAGATGTTAATGGCACAGATGTATCTGTATTTAAAGACCATAAAGTATCTAGTTTAACTATTCCGTTAACTGAGAATACAGTTTCAATTGATATTGGTGATGAAAGTGTTAATAATACAAATAAAATTATAGAATTACCAAATAATAAAGATTATACTGGATTATTAGTTATCTTTGTAGCAAGTATCATAATCGCAATTGCTCATGTAGCATTTATAATTATTTATAGTATGAGAACAAAGACAGCTCAGATGGTATATGAAAAAGAAATAAAGAGTATTTTGAATAATTATGATTCTTATATTCAAAAGATTTCTAATTCTTATGACCTTGGAACATCACAAGTATTAAAAATAGATTCTTTTAATGATATGTTAGAAATAAGAGATACATTAAAACAACCAATCTTAATGTTAGAAAATGAACAAAAGAATGGAACTTTCTTTATAATTCCAGCTACAAATAGTATTATTTATACATATGCATTAAGAGTTATAGATATTAAGGCTAAGATGGAAGGTAAAGAAATACCTACTTATGATATTACTGAAATTCCACACGCTGATTTTAAGAAGAAAAAGAGATATACTGATGAGTTTATTAAAGAACAATTAACTATGACTACCGCAATGCCTGTAGTTGATGATAAGAATGTTATTAAAGGAACTAAGTCAGAAGAAGGTTTATATGATCAATTAGAAAAAACAAGTAGTTTTGATATAAAAGAATTACGTAAAGCTAAGAAGAAAGCTGATGCTAAGAGTAAAACTAAAAAGAAAGTAGAAACTAAAACTAAAACAACTACTAAAAAGAAAACTACAAAGAAGTAAGAGATCATTTAATAATTTACGTTAGATATCCGTTAATAATTGATATCTAACGTTTTTTTGGAAAGAGGTGAGGTATATTAAAAAGACAAAGATATTAATGCTAATATTAGTTCTTTCATGTTGTTTTTTAGGCATAGGATATGCCTCAATAGCTAATATTAATTTAGATATTACTGGTACAGCTGCATTGAAAAAACAAACAGGTGTAGCAATAAAAGAAGTTACATTAAGTGATGATCACGGAAGTGGTTCTACTTCTTCTATCAATAATTATTATCAAACTTTATTAGATAGTACAGTAGTCTTAAATAATGATTCTAGTTCTTATGTTACATATGAAATAACTATTAAAAATTTAAGTAGTAGTGAAAAAGAATTTAAAGATGTAGTGTATGATCAAGCTTTTTATGATAACCCAGCTATTACTTATGAAATAAATGGTTTAGATGTAGGTGATACTTTAGATGCTGGAGAAGAAGTGACTTTTACAGTTAAATTCAAGTATGCTGAAACTCAAGCTAGTTATGATAATACTACTTTAAATTCAGTTTTGAATTTTAAATTTGAAACTGCAGAAGAGATAATTGATGAAGAGACTTATGAAGGAAAATGTATTTTTAATGGACAAGGTCAAGATGTTGTAGGTGATTGTGCTAGAGGAGAACATGTTGATTACATTGATACTGGTATTCAATTATTTAGTGAAGACAATTACCTAAAGGATTTTGAAATAGGATTTACTATTGATAATATTGATCCTAGTAGATTCCGTGATGGTCAAGTGGATGCTATATTTACTTGTTTACAAGAAAAAAAGCCATACCCTGGTATTACACTTCGTATTCAAGATAGTAAGTGGCTATTACAAATAGGTAGTGGTGTTGGTACTAATACAAAACTTGTTTTTGAACCTGATGTTATTCAGTCTTTTAAAATATATAGAACTAATGGAGATGTTTATTATCAAATAAATGGTGGAGATCCAGTATTTGTAAAGAATTTAACAACATTAAGTAACACATTTGATGATCCACTTATTTTTGGAACTTCATTGGAAAATGGTTCACCAATGGCAAATAGATATTTTATTGGAGAATTATCAGACTTCTATGTTAAATTGATTGAACCTGGAGATCCTGTACCAATAAGAGATTATGATACGGTTGATCAGGAAATATTAGATTTCTTAAATGAACCAATGAATGTTGTGTTTGATCAAGAAGCTGCTCATACATGGGATGGTGAAGCAAGCTCATGCTTTAATACTAATGTAGCTTTATTTAGTGAAACTAATTATCAAAAGAGTTTTGTAATAACGTTTGAATTAGATAATGTCAATGTAAATGGTCAATCTGCAAGTCAAGCAACACTAATTAATGCTAAAGATGAATCTGGTAACGGATGGCCTGGTGTTATGATGCGTAAACAGGGATCTTCTTATACAATGTCTGCTAAAGATGGTGCTAGTGTTACATCTACAGTTACTATTCCAGCTACTGTCAATAGAGTTAATATTATCAAAAAAGGTATGAAAATGTATTATCAGACAGATTTAGGAGTAATACAAGAGTTGGGAGAATCAAATGATTTATCTAGCTGGGCTGTAGGTAAGTGTTTTAATACAGGAACTACTTTTGGATCAATTATTAATGGTTCAGGGGCTTATGATCGTATTCTTAAAGGTACGCTATCACATATGAAAATTCAATTAGGAAATTAATAAAATATCTTTTGAAAAACAAAAGATATTTTTCTATGTACTTTATTTTTTACATAAAAAATGATATAATGTAAATGCTGTTTGCTTGGTATAAAAAAGAAAGGAGAATAAAATGAGTAAAATTAAAATATTTGCTTTAGGTGGATTAAATGAAAATGGCAAAAATATGTATGTTGTAGATGTAGATGAAGAAATATTTGTTTTTGATGCAGGGTTAAAATATGATAATGATTTAAATTTAGGTATTGATTATATAATTCCTAATTTCGATTATTTAATTAATAATAAAAAAAGAATAAAAGGAATCTTTTTAACACACGGACATGAAGGTAATATGGGAGCTATTCCTGATATACTGGAAGTTCTACCAGAAGTACCAGTTTATGCGACTAAGTTAACTTTAGAAATTGTTAAAGCGGATTTAGATAAAGAAGTAATGTCTAAAGTTAAACTAATAGAAATCAAACCACACGTTAAATTAGATTTTGGAAAGAATTCTATATTTCCAATTAGTGTAACTCATTCAATACCTGATTGTGTTTGTTATGTATTATATACTCCAGATGGTGCGATTGTTTATACAGGAGATTATGTGTTCGATTCTACAATGATGGGATCATATAAAACTGATATTGGTAAATTAGCCTATGTAGGTAAACAAGGAGTATTATGTTTACTAAACGAAAGTTTTTATGCTGATAAACCAGGACATACTTCTCCACAAAATAGAGTAAGTGGTTTTGTAAAAGAAGTATTAAACAAATCACAAGATCGTATAATTGCGACTATTTTTCCAGCTCACTATTATCGTATACAAGAGATATTTAACGAGGTTATGAAAACTCATCGTAAAATAGTTATTATGGGAAAAAGTCTTCAAAATCAAATAAATACAGCTATTAAAGAAGGCTATTTAGAAATAGATAAGGATAAGATAGGTACTTTATCTGATTTAGAGAGTAAAAATTCAGTAGTATTAATTTCAGATGAAAAAGAAAAACCATTTGCTAATTTAGAAAGAATTATTAAAGGTTTTGATAAGTTTATTACAATCAAGGAAACAGATACAATTTTTATTACTGAACCATCATATGCAGGAATTGAAAAAAGAATGGCTGTTATCATGGATGAAATAGCTATGTTAGGAGCAAATGCGATTAGTTTATCTAGTAAGAAACATTTATTACATCATGCATCAAGAGAAGATTTAATGTTAATGATTGATTTAATGAATCCAAAATATTATTTCCCAGTAAAAGGTGAATATCGTAATCAATACGCTAATGCTGAAATAGCAGAAGAGTTGGGTATTCCTAAGGAAAATATTATTTTAAAACTAAATGGTGATGTTTTTGAAATGATAGATGGAGAAAACACTAATAGTTTAGAACATATTGATACTGATGAAATATTAATAGCTGGAACTAAAGGAGAAGATGTTGGTGATTTAGTTCTAAAAGATCGTGAAATGTTAGGTTCAAGTGGAATAGTAATCATTAGTTGTACTCTTGATAAAGCAACTAAAAAGATTTTAGGGGGACCAGAAATACTAACTAGGGGATTCATTTATGTAAAAGAAAGTCAAAATATGTTAGAAGAAACAAAAGCAATTGCTAAAGAAGTAATTGAAAATAGTATTAAAGAAAACTCAGGTAGAGTAGACTATGCTAAGATTAAGAATGATATTAGAGATGTCTTAGGTAAATTCTTCTATCAAGAAACAGAAGCAAAACCTATGATTATTACAGTTGTTCAAGAAATATAAAAGGCTTAAAGCCTTTTTATGTATCCGTAGCTCAGTAGGATAGAGCAATCGCCTCCTAAGAGTTTCCTAAAAATAAAGTCAAATGTTTAGAAAACCTTTATTTTAGGGGGTAGGACAGAAATTAAGATAAGGAAAGTGTCGCAAAATTGTCGCGAAAAACTATCCCTATCTTTAAAAAAATCAAATTGAATTTTAAAAAATAGACTTTGTTTTAATATTAATTATGTTAAAATAAAGTATATGTCCTCGTAGCATAATAGGAGAATGCAGTCGCCTCCTAAGCGACAGATTGGAGGTTCAAATCCTCTCGGGGACGCCATTTTATGTAATTTAATGAACTGATTTATGTTGTCAGTTCTTTTCTTTTTATTAAAATGGAGGTGAATAAAAAATGTCAGTTTTTAAAATTGAAAAAAGCAAAAATTATACTGTTATGTCTAATTATCATTTAAGAGATAAGAATCTATCATATAAAGCAAAAGGATTATTATCATTTATGCTTTCATTACCTGAAGATTGGGACTATTCAATTAATGGCCTTGTATCAATTAGTAAAGAGGGAGTTAAAGCAATAAGAAACATTTTACAAGAATTGCAAAGATATGGATATTTAGTTATAGAGAAAAAACAAAATGAAATAGGACAATTTGAATATGAATATTTAATATATGAGCAACCAGATACCCAAAAGGGAGATATGGATTTAGGAGATTTGGAAAAGGACATACAAATAAATACTAATGAAATAAATACTAATAACAAAATAGATAAAGATGATAAAACCAAAATATCATTTTTTTTTGTTGCCGAAGAACATAACATTCTTACACTAGAATTAATAAATAGAGGATATATTAATGAAAATGATATACAAATATTTTATTATGATAATTTATTTGAAACATTGCTTAAAGAAAATAATTCATATAAAGATTTAGTACAAATAATACATTATATTGTTCCAAGAGTAATAGAGAGAAACTTTAAAGATGAAGATGGAAACTTTATTGAAAATAAGTTTGGATATTTCAAAAATGCAATTATTAGTAATATTAATAGATTTAATATTGAAGATGATGATTTATGGGAAAATAGAGATGATTTGATAGATTTATATAATGAAATTACAAACAATAAAGATGATTTTGAAAGATAATTTTCAATTAATCGCAATATAGTAATATTGCGATGTAATTTTAAATCTAAAATTATGGTATAATACTATATAAGAAAGTCTGGTGAAAATATGAATTGGAGTGAGTCTATAAAGGCTGCAATAGATTATATTGAGGATAATTTAACTAATGATATTACAATAAATGATATT
>JAFWGF010000041.1 GCA_017512495.1 Bacilli bacterium | reverse complement strand
TCTTCATCTTCTTCATCTTCATCTGAAACTTTAACTACTTTATCTGAAGTATGATTATTTCTTAAATCCCATTTACCGTTTTCTAATAAGATAAATCTTTTATCAGTTGATAAAGAAGTATAAAAATCTGCTACTTTCTTTTCAAAAGTACTTTCAGGTAATTCCATTAAAGTAATTACTTTCTTGAATAAATCTGCAGTATTTAACTTTCTCTTACTATTCTCTAATATCATATATGCAACATCTTTACTAGATAGTGATTCAAGTTCCTCTTTTTTTAATGCTTTTAAGCTCATACAAAGACCTCCTATGTCAAAACATTATATGTTTTATAGTTTTTTTCGTGTATTTATAAAATCCAATAACTTTTATAACATATATATTATTTCTTGGCAACACTTTTTTACATTTTTTCAGGTACTTTTATTCCTAAGATATCTAAAAGCAACATGTTTATATTATAAACAGTTTCTGTTAGAACTATCCAAGAATCTCTTAATTCAGTATCTTCTTCAGTAATTATCTTGTTTTCAGCATAAAAAGAATTATATATAGATGTTAATTTATAAAGGTATTCTGCTATTTCATTTAGTGTTTTTGCTTCTACTGCTCTAGTTAATACCAATGGTAAATTTAATATTGTTAAAGCAATATCTTTCTCAAAATTACCTTTTAATTTAGTTATCTTTTTTGCATTAAATTCCTTAGCTTTATTTAACAAAGATCTCATTCTAATTGTTGAATATAATAGATAAGGTCCTGTTTTACCTTCTAAATCAGTGAATTTTTCTAATTCAAAGATATAATCTGTTCCTCTATATGGTAATAAATCTGCATATTTTACTGCAGCAACTGCTACTGTTTTAGCAATTTCTTCTTTTTCAGAATCTTTAATAGATTCATTATTTATCTTTTTATATGTTTCATCATAAACTAAATCCATTAAAGCTTTTAAACTCATTACTCCACCATCTCTAGTTTTAAATGGTTTTCCATCTTTACCATTCATAGTTCCATTACCTACATGTTCTAAAACTACATCATCACTTACTAATTCTGCTTTTCTGGCTGCTCTAAATGTTTGTTCAAAATGAAGTGCTTGTCTAGCATCTACTACATACCATATTTCATCAGGATTATAATTTATTTTTCTTTCTAAAATAGCTGCTAAATCTGTCGTTTCATATGAAGCTGTTCCGTTACTTCTAAGGAATAACAATGGTGGCATAGGAGCTTTATCTTCAGGAGTTTCCACTTCTACTACTAAGGCTCCTTCACTTTCTTTTAATAAGTTTTTATCTTCATAAATCTTTTTTAGTTCATCAAAATATTCCATTTCATCGGCCTCACCATTCCAAATTTCAAATGAAACGTTTAATGAATCATATGTTTTTTTAATATCTTCTTTAGAAATATCTACTACTCTTTTCCATAAATCATAGTAACCTCTTTCATGACTTTGAATTCTAGCAGTAATATCTCTAGCTTCTTCTAAGTATTGTTCATCTTCTTTTGCTTTATTAGAAGCTACTGGATATATCTCCTCTAAATCTTTATTAGTAATAGGTAATTCTATTTCACTATAATCTCCAGTATAGTTTTCATCAAAATAAGCTAAATCTGGATATCTTTCTTTTATTTCTCTTAATACTAAACCTAATGGTCTTCCATAGTCACCTAAGTGAGCATCTCCTAATGCATCATAACCTAATAATAAAGCTAATCTCTTTAGTGCTTCTCCAATATTACCAGTTCTTAAATGTCCTACATGTAAAGCTTTAGCTACATTTGCTCCTCCATAATCAACAATTAACTTTTTAGGTTCTTTTTTATCAACATTATTATGAATATCTTCATGTACTTCATTTAAAAAGTCATAAGTATATTCATCACTTAAAGTAATATTAATAAATCCTGGTCCTGCAATATTTAAATTAATAAATCTAGAATCTTTTTCTAATTCTTTAACTATTTTTTCAGCTATTTCTCTAGGATTTTCATGATAAATCTTAGCTAACTGCATCGCATTATTAATTTGATATTCTCCTAAATCTCTTCTATTTGATGGTTCTAATAGTAATTTATCTACTTCATAACCTGCTTTTTTTACAATATCTTTTATATCTTTCTCTAATTTTTTAATTATACTCATTTTATTTCCTCTATTCTATATAAAAATTTTTCTTTATCTATTTCAAATTCTATTTCTAAATCATTATCTTTCCGTCTTATTCTATCAGTTATAATGTTTAGATTTATATGCCGATTATAATCTTTTATTAAGATAATACTATCTTCACTACTCTTCTCATTAAAATAATAAATCATTTTCATCAAATCATTTTCTCTTATTAATTTATTTTCAACATAATCAAATATAACAGTTGTATCATCAGGTTCTTTATACTTAATACTATTATCTTGGACAATAGCTTTTACTTTATAAGAATCAGTAGTTTCACTATTTTTTATAGTTACTTCTATATCTATTTTTGACATAGTATCACCCACTTCAAATTCAATGTAATGATTATAACATAATATTATCTTTTTTTATACATAATTTTCCGTATTATTTTAATACTAATAATGACTGGAGGATTATTATGAAAAGGTTTGGACGGATACTCAAATTATTTAAAATAACTATATTATTAATTGTACTTACTGTGATAGGTTGTTTTATCTATGTTAAAATGTCTCCTAAAATAGTTATTAATAGTGCCAATAATATTATTTTATACGATAAAAATAATAAATCTTTCTTTAAAGGTAGTGAATCTAAAGAATGGGTTGGTTTAGATCATATTAGTGATAATTTAATCAAAGCTACTATTAATACTGAAGATAAGCATTTTTATAAACATTTTGGTTTTGATTTTTTAAGAATTGGTAAAGCTTTATATACTAATATTATTAATAAAAGTAATAATCAAGGAGCATCTACTATTACTCAACAGTATGCTAAAAACTTGTTTTTAGATTTTGATAAAACATGGAAAAGAAAATGGGATGAAATGTGGTATACAATGAGAATAGAAGCTAATTATAGTAAGAAAGAAATATTAGAAGGTTATTTAAATACTATTAATTATGGGCATGGTAAATATGGTATTGAGAATGCTAGTAAATACTATTTTGGTAAATCTGCTAATAAATTAGATCTTGCAGAAGCTACTATGTTAACTGCTATTCCTAAAGCTCCTAGTAATTATTCACCTTTTATTAATTATGATGCTTGTAAAGAAAGACAGTTACAAATACTTAATAATTTAGTAAAAAATGGAGTAATTAGTAAGCAAGAAAAAGATGATGCTTATAATGAAAAAATTAATTTAGTCGGAGAAGATGATAAAGATAATTTATCCAGTATTAACTATTATCAAGATGCTGTTTTAGAAGAATTGAAGAGTATTCCAGCTATTCCTAGTAACTATAGTGAAGTAAAAGGCTTAAAAGTATATACAACAATGGATTATAATGCTCAAAGTATATTGGAAAAGAATATAAAAGAATCTTTTCCTGAGGAATCTCCATTAGAAACAGCTAGTGTAATTATGAATCCTAATACTGGAGGAATTATGGCTTTAGTTGGAGGTAGAGATTATAATAAATCTACTTTTAATAGAGCAACTGATTCTAAAAGACAGGTTGGTTCTACTATGAAACCTTATTTATACTATGCTGCTTTAGAAAACGGTTTTACTGCTAGTTCTCAATTTACTAGTGAGCCAACTACTTTTCCTATCGAAAATAATAAAACATATACTCCTAATAATTATAATAATAAATATGGTAATAAACCTATTTCTATGGCTACTGCTATTGCTTATAGTGAAAATATTTATGCAATAAAGACGCATATGTTCTTAGGATATGATGCCTTAATTAATGTAGCAAGAAGAGTTGGAATAAAAGAAAAATTAGATAGTGTTGCTTCTTTACCTTTAGGTACTAACGAAATAAACATAATAAGTATGACTGCTGGATATGCTGCTTTTGCCAATAGCGGTTATAAAGTAAAGCCTCATTTTATTAATAAAGTAATTGATGGTAATGGAAACACTTTATACAAAGCTCAAGATGAAAAAGAATTAGTATTAAATCCTAGTTTAGTCTTTATTTTAAATAATATCTTAACAGCTACTTATGATTCTTCCTATATTGATTACAATTATCCTACAGCTATATCTTTAGAATCTAAACTTCAACATAAATATGCTTTAAAAAGTGGTACTACTAAAAGTGATAACTGGAATATAGGATTTAATAAAGATTTAGTATGCGCAGTTTGGGTAGGTCATGATAAAAATGAAGAATTAATTAAATCAGATTATAAATATGCACAAAATATTTGGTATAAGACTGTTGAAGAAATTGAAAAAGACAAAAAAGATGCTTGGTATGAAAAACCTAATAATGTAGTTGGAATATTAGTTGATCCTATTTCTGGTAAAGTATCAAGTGATATTAATAAAAATACTAAATTAGTCTATTTTTTAAAAGGAACAGAACCTCAAGATAGTGATCCAACTTTTGATGAAATTAATGCTAAAAATAGAGAGTCTTAGGACTCTTTTTATTGTATAATATTAGTTAGTTTGTTATAATTTAAATAGTATGGAGGTATTATATGGAAACCATTTTACTTATAATCGTAATTATTTCATTTTTAGCTTTTATTTTTGTAATTATTAATAATAGATTTCAATTAACTATTATTAAAATTGATAAAGCTGAAGAAGATATTGATATTTACCTTGATAAAAAGAAAGATTTACTTATCAGAACTAGACCAATTGTAAAAAAAGAATTAAAAATAAAAGAATTTTTAGAAGATTTAGATAATTTTGATGATACTCTTAATAATTTTGAAAAACATAATCAATTAAAAATTATTTATAATGAATTATTTAAAATTCTTGATGAAAATGAAAAATTACTAAAGAGTGATTCCTTAGTTAAAATATTAGAAGAACTAAACGATAATGAAGAAAATATTATTGGAGCAATTAAATTTTATAATGATTCTGTTGTTAGTTTTAATCAACTAATAGTATCTTTTCCAGCAAGTATTATTGCTTTATTTAAAAGATATAAGAAATTAGAGTTTTATAATAATGAAAAAAGAGAAATATTTGAAATCTTAAATCAAAAATAGAAAGAGATGAGACGATGAATTTTATTGAAAATATAAAGGAACGTGCAAAAACTGATTTGAAAACCATTGTTCTTCCTGAATCAATGGATGATAGAGTATTAAAAGCTGCTGAAATAGTATTACAAGAAGATATAGCTAATTTAATTATTATTGGTTCAGATGATATTAAAACTAAAGGATTCAATCTAGAAAAAGCAACTATTATTGATCCTAATACTTCTGAATTAACTGAAGAGCTTACTAATAAATTATTTGAACTTCGTAAAGAAAAAGGTATGACTTTAGAAGAAGCTAGAAAATTGATGTTAGAAGATTATATGTATTTTGCTTGTATGTTAATAAAAGATGGTAGAGCTGATGGTGCTGTATCTGGTGCATGTCATTCTACTTCTAATACTCTAAGACCAGCATTACAAATTATCAAAACTGCTCCTAATGTTGATTTAGTATCTGCTTTCTTTTTAATGGTTGTTCCTAATTGTGAATATGGTTCTAATGGTACTTTTATCTTTGCTGATAGTGGTCTTGAACAAAATCCTAATAGTGAAAAACTTGCTTCTATTGCTGCTAGTAGTGCTGAAAGCTTTAAACTACTAGTAGAAGAAGAACCTATTGTAGCAATGCTTTCTCATTCAACTAAAGGTAGCGCTAGTCATGCTGATGTTGATAAAGTTGTTGAAGCAACTAAAATAGCTAAGGAAAGATTTCCACAATATAAGATTGATGGAGAATTACAATTAGATGCTGCAATTGTTCCTGATGTTGCTAAAAGCAAAGCCCCTGATAGTGATATTGCTGGACATGCAAATGTTCTTATTTTCCCAGATTTAGATGCTGGTAATATTGGTTATAAATTAGTTCAGAGATTAGCTAAAGCTGAAGCTTATGGTCCAATAACGCAAGGTATTGCAGCTCCAGTAAATGATTTGTCTAGAGGCTGTAGTCCCGAAGATATAGTTGGCGTAGTTGCCATAACAGCTGTTCAAGCACAAAACAAAAAATAATATCCACAAAATTTGTGGATATTTTTATTTTTTTCTCATTCTTATTATCATTATTATACTAGCAATAAAACCAATAACAAACATTATAGTAATTGGATAAAACTCTCCTCCATAAGCAAGAGCAATTACAAGAAAACCACTAATACCATAAGCTGGTCCCCAAAAATCTATACCTATAATACCACAATATATACAAAATGATATTGATACTAATAATGGAAGTTCTAATAATATTGCTATTATTGAGCCTTTTTTGTTTTCTTTAAAATTTAATGATGGAAATTCAATCATAAATACTCCAATTATAAATAAACTAGCTAATACTATACATGATATTAACGAAATTTCCATTTCCATAAAAGTTTGAAGTACTACAAGAATAATATCTAATAGTATAAATATTAATCCAAGCATTTTTAATTTCTTCATAATAACTCCCCTATTTTAATATTACATTGACTATAAAATCTATTAACATTGGGATTCCAATTATTAATGTGATATATATCTTTCTGTTTTTTGGTATCCTTTTTAACATTTTTTCTAATAATGGTTGTACTGTATAGAGTAATACTGTTCCACCAATTGCAAAGTTTCTAGAAGCATCCCAATTTACTCTAGCATTTATGTTTAAAAAATCTTTTGTATAATCCCATAACATAATATGAAAACACTTATCCATTACAAAATGTGATACATATTCTATTAAAGTAGTTATAATCCAGATAAGTAAAAAAACTAATATAACTGTTAAATCTAAATTTTTAAGTTTTTTAGATTTAGTGTTTTTTACAATATAGTATGCAATTACTAAAACAATTAAATTTGTAATTACTAAACCTATTCCGTATCTACTTAAATAATCACTTACATGATGAATCTTAGGTGTTGTATATTCAATAATAGTAGTATATATGAATGTAACTACTGTAATAACTGAAATTGATAAGTATAAAAAATTAGTTGCTTTATGCTTTTTTTGCATAAATTTATGCAACATAACTAACAATATTAGTAATCCAAATCCATAAATTGGAAGAAAAGGTCCGAATAACACACCTCTATTTGTAAAATGATAAGGAGGTACTACAAACCACATCCAGAATACTTCATATAACCAACCTATTAAAGCATACACACAAAATATAATGTAATAATCTGAAAACTTATTTAATATCTTTTTCACTACTCAACTCTCCAATCTATCTCTTTAATATTATTATCTTTTAAAAACTCATTAGTCTTAGAAAATGGTTTACTACCAAAGAATCCATTTCTAGCAGAAAAAGGTGATGGATGAGCTGATTCTATAATTAAATGTTTTGGATTAGTAATTAGTGCTTTTTTATTTCTTGCATAAGCTCCCCAAAGTATAAATACTACTGGTTCTTCTTTTTTATTAAGCATCTTTATTACATCATCAGTAAATATTTCCCATCCTTTATCTTTATGAGATGTAGGTTTATGTTCCTCTACTGTCAATACTGCATTTAATAATAAAACACCTTGTCTAGCCCATGGTTTTAAAGAATTACTCTTAGGAAAAGGTATTCCTAAGTCAGTTTCTAATTCCTTAAATATATTTTGCAATGAAGGTGGTTTTAGAACTTCATTACTTACTGAAAAAGATAACCCTTCAGCCTGATTAGGACCATGATAAGGATCTTGTCCTAGAATTACTACTTTTACATTATCAAAAGAAGTATATCTAAAAGCATTAAATACTTCGTTTTGCTTAGGATAAATAGTTTTTTCTTGATATTCTTTCTTTATGAACTCTAATAAATTCTGAAAATATTCTTTATTATATTCATCTTTTAATAAGACATCCCAATCATTTCCAATCATTTTATCACTCTTTTCTATTTATGATAACTTTCATTATTATTTATTTTATATGCTCTATATATTTGTTCTAAGAGAATTACTCTAAATAATTGATGAGGAAAAGTTAACTTTGAAAAAGATAAATGTAGATTAGATTTATTCTTTATTGAATCAGATAATCCATAACTACCACCAATTATAAAAGTAATATTACTATTTTCAATTAAAATATTTCTTATTTTTTCAGCAAATTCTGGTGAAGAATACTCTTTTCCCTCTATTTCTAAAGTGATTATATAATCTTTATCACTAATATGTTTTTCTATCTTAGAGGCTTCTAATTCAATAGCTTTCTTCTCTTCTACTAAACCTTCATCTTTTATTTCTATTATTTCTAAATTTGTATATTTAGAAATTCTTTTTTTATATTCAGCAAGTGCTTCTTTTAAGTACTTTTCTTTTATAAATCCTACTGATATTATTTTGATCATATTCTCGACCTTCTTCTTTATTCATTTCTATTTTCTTTGTATATTCTATAAAATCATCTAATAAGAGTTGAGAATGAAAATATTTTCTATTTCTATTATAAACAAGCTTTAATATTGATAAAACATCTTCTTCTCCATCATTAGTAATTACCTGTTTTATTCTATTATTATCAATTGATGTATTAATCTTTGTATGCATATTCCATTTATCTACTTGATTACTATCAAAATTACTAAATGGTCCATATTGTTCTTTAGCAAGCAAATAATCTAGAGAATTCTTCTCTTCATTCAAACTAACTTTATATTCATCTAGATCATCTAGCAAATAATCTTTTCCTTCTTCTATATCTAATACCAGATAAACTCTTTCTTTTAAATATTTATAAAAGTATTCAAATAATAATTCCTTTTTTAAAGAATCATCTAAATACTTATGAGATATAAATTCTTCTATCCAAGAACTCATTCTATTTTGCTTTTCTTCTTCATTTTCACTCTTATAAAGATTCAATATATCGTTAGATCCATATATTTTATTTATTAAAATTCTTAACCAGACTTCCATTATTTCAATGATTCCTTTTTCTCCAACACTAAAAAATACTTTTGGTGTATTTTCTATACCCGCAGCATTTGCTCCTATTGTGGATTTTAAACCATTCTTTTTAATATCATCTAAATTACTTATATGCGTGAAATGAAAAAAACTATTCTCTGGTAAATCGTCAATTGTTATTTTTTTCATATTATACCTCTATCATTATAGTCTCTTCATATTGTTTAGCTATTGTAATAGTGACTAATTTATCAATATTTTCTTCTTTCATTGCTTCTAAAGCTTTTTCTTCAGTGTTGTTTTTTTCACTTAAATGTGCTAAAACAACATTTTTTGTACTTTTACCTATTATCTTTTTTAGATATTTGGCGGTAGTTTTATTTGACAAATGTCCTTCATCACTAATAACTCTATCTTTTAAAAATCTTGGATATGGTCCATCCATTAACATTATTTCATCATGATTACTCTCAATTATATAAGCACTTTTATCAATCATCTTATTTAAATATTTCCTGTTTATATAACCTGTATCAGTGACATATACTAAGCTTTTACCTAAGTTTTCTATAATATACCCTACTGAATATGGAGCATCATGTGAAGTATGAATTAATTCAATACTAACATCATTAATATTGAATTTATCATCAACAAATATACATCTTTCCAATTCTACATATTCTTTTAAACTTTCATACATCTCCTTGGGGATAAAAACATTTAATTTAGTATGTTTCAAAAGTGATGTTAAACCTTTTATGTGATCATTATGGCAATGTGTTATTAAAACACCTGAAAAATCAGAAAAAGAAAGGGAATTCTCTTCTAAGCTTCTTTTTAAAGTTAGGTAAGAAATTCCCATATCTATTATCAAATTAGTATTATTACATAACACAATTGTGCAATTGCCCTTTGATCCACTTGCAAGGACTTTAAACTTCATTTTAATAGAATTGCATTGCATTTAGTGCTACTCCTCCACGATATGGATAACCTTGCCAAATAGCGAAATGTAAGTGAACTCCTGTTGCGAATCCAGTTTGACCCATTCCACCAATAACTTGTCCTTTTTCAACATAGTCTCCTTCTTTTACATAACGACATCCGTTACATAAATGAGCATACATTGAATAATATCCATTATGGTGATCAATAATAATATATTGTCCATTATCATATTTGGAAGAAGATGCTACTACTGTTCCTGATTGAGCTGCGAAAATGTTAGATCCATAACCACAACCATTAATATCAGTTCCATCATGTAGAACTCCCCAACGCCAACCAAATGGACTTGAGATACTTGAACATGAAGCTGGCCATCCCCATTGACCTCTAGTTGCGATTACAGTTCCGTATCCTCCACCATAGTATTCAGAATAATATGATTTTTTACCACCTTTTACGACAATTTCAGTTATAGGTTCTTTAATAATTTCTGTTGCGGTAGTAACAGCATTTACTGTTTCACCATTAATCTTTTGAACCTTTTGAGTTACTTTATTTTCTCCGGCAACTCCCGGTTGAAGTACCTTTTCATAACCAACTAATTGATCATTATCATATCTAGTTTCTGTAGTATATTGTTTTTGTTCTCTTTTCACTACATGATCTTCTTCAACTAAACTAAATTGTGGTCTTAAAATACCTAAAGTTACTTCTTGTCCTGGAGATAACAAACTATTTTCATCTTGTAAATCAGGATTAGCAATCAAGAATTCTTCTACAGATATCTTATTATTAAATGCTACATCACTAATAGTATCTCCATCTTGAATTATATATTTAGCTTGATCTTCTGTTGTTCCAAATAATAAGTATTTACTTAGCATATCTTCTGATTCATATATTTCTTTATCTACTGGTATTTTAGCCTTCTTGATTGTTATTTTATTTTTAATATAGATTGCCTCTATTAATTTACCAGTATCCTTAATTTCATTTTGAGTACCATTAGCATAATTATTGTAATCTTCTTCTGAAATAAAAGATTTAGCGGTTTTTTCTATTGAATTTGTAAAAATTGCTTTCTTTAATACATATATATTTTGTGCTTTTCCTTTTATAACTGTCCCTTTATCATTCTTTGTATCTAAACCTCTAATTTTAACAACATATCCATCGATAGTAAATGGTGAAACATCTTTTATTTCATCATATATTTGTTTATTTGTTTTTAATTCATTACTAAAGGTTGTTTCTTTTACTATATCTAAATCTGTAGGGGCATATACCTTATTAACATTATACTTTTTCTTTATTTCTTCTTGTTGTTTATCAATATACTCTTCAAATGATTTTTTAGATTTTATTATACCTAAAGATTTTCCTTTCAAATAAACTCTGTATACTGTTTGAGGTTCATTATTAATATTTGTAAATCCTGTCGTAAATACTAGTGAAAATAATAAAAGTATTGTCATTATAATTTTAATATTTTTACTCACTTGACTTTTCCTCCATATTTTTCATATCTTTTCTTAAATTTAAGAAGGTAGATGTGTTCTTCTTAAATAACAATTCAATTTTAGCAGTTGGTCCACTACGATGCTTAGCTATATTAACTTCAATAATACTATTATCATCATTATCATTAATATCTGATCTTTTATAATAGTCATCACGATATAAGAATGTTACTATATCTGCATCTTGTTCAATTGAACCAGAATCTCTTAAGTCACTTAATACCGGTCTCTTATCTTCTCTTTGATCTACACCACGAGATAATTGAGAAAGAGCTAGTATTGGTACTCCTAATTCTAGTGCTAATGTTTTTAAACTTCTGGAAATATCTGATACTTCTTGTTGTCTGTTAGATCCATAATTTTTTCCTCCAGATAATAATTGTAGATAATCGATTACTATTAGAGCTAATCCTTTTTCACTACTAGCTAATCTTCTACATTTAGCCCTTAATTCACCGATTGTTATACCTGCTGTATCTTCTATTACTAAATTAGAAGTTGAAAGTTGTGTTGCTGCTTCATTAAGTCTCTTCCAATCTTGATTTAGCAATTTACCTGTTCTAAGCTTAAATCCATCTATTTGTCCTAACGAAGATAAAATACGCATTGCTAATTGTTCAGCACTCATCTCTAAGTTGAACAAAGCAACTGTTTTATCTTGTGACATAGCTACATGAGTAGCAATATTTAGTGCAAAGGCTGTTTTTCCAACAGCAGGTCTAGCTGCTAAAATAATTAACTCATTTTCATGTAATCCTGTTGTAATTCTATCAAAATCATACCAACCAGTAGCTAATCCTGTTATTTCTCCTTTTTGTTCTGATAAAGTTTCTAAGTCTTCTTGAACTTTTGCTACTACATCTTTGATTGGTCTAAATTCACCACTTGTTCTCTTTTTAACTATATTTAAAATCTTTTTTTCAGAACTATCTAATATCTCATTAACTGTTTCATCAGTACGATATCCATCAGAAGCTATTTCAGTAGCTGTCTCAATTAAATTTCTTAATATTGCAGATTCTTCAACAGCTTGAAGATAAAAATCTACATTAGCAGCTGTTGGAACATAATTAAGTATTTCTGTTAAATACTCTACTCCACCTACTGCATTTAATTCATTTTTCTTTTGTAATTCGCTAGTTACAGTGGTAATATCAATAGGTGTGTTTTCATCCAACAAAGTTGCCATTGCAGAGAAAATCTTACCATTCTTTTCATTATAGAATGATTCAGGCATTAAGCTTTCAGCAGCTTTTTGAATAGCATATTTTGATAAAAAACAAGATCCTAAAACTGCTTGTTCTGCCTCTAAATTGTGCGGTAAAACCTTTGCTGGCATTATATCACCTCTATTTTATTACGTGTACTTTAACTGTTGCGAGAATATCTTGATGAAGCTGTATTTTTACATTATGAAATCCTAAAGTACTAATCGATCCATCAGTATCAATCATATTCTTTTCAATTTTATATCCCTTTTTATCTAATTCATCTTTTATTTGCTTAACACTAATACTTCCAAAAACTTTATCTCCGGCACCTGTTTTAACCTGGAATTCTAATACTTCTTTAGCTAGCTTCTCCTTAGTTTTTATAGCATTTTCCTTATTTATTTCATCCTCTTTTGCTTTTTTAGCTTTTTCATGTTCTAATTTAGATAAATTCTCTTTTGTTTTTTTTACGGCATAACCATTCTTTATTAAAAAGTTTTCTGCATAGCCATCTTTTACATTTTTAATTTGACCTTTTTTACCTTGATTTTTTAAGTCTTTAATAAAAATAACTTCCATTTTATTCGCCTTCTTCTTTTATTAATGCTTTTAGTTCTTGAGCTACTTTATTAACTGTACTTCCTTCAAACTTTGCAGCTCCACTGAATGTATCGCCACCGCCGCCTAGTTTAATTAGTATTTTTTCAATATCATAATTACCTAAACTTCTTGCACTAACCCCTATTACATCTTTTCCTATTCTTCCTACTACAAATGAAGCTTCTATATTATTAAAGAATAATAACGTTTCTGCTACTTTAGCTAAATCTTCTCTTCGATAAATAGTATTTTGTGTAGCCTTAGTAAAAGCTACATTCCCTTCTAATGTTTCAATTCCAGCCATTAGCTTTTGACGCTCTGTATACTCTTCAATATCCTGTTTCAATAAATATTGAACTTTCTTAGCGCTTGCTCCTAATGAAGTCAAATAGTATGATGTATAAAATGTTTCTGCTGTAGTATTTAATGTGTAGTTATTAGTATCCAATACTATTCCTGATAGTAAAATAGTTGCATAATATGAATCTATTTCAACATCATAATATTCAATTAGATTAGTAATCATTTCACAAGTACTAGATACTTTATTATCATTAATCATAATACAATCTTTAATAGATGTTTTTCCTAAATCATGATGATCTATTACTAATTTATTATCAAATTTCTTCAACATTTCAGGATTTTGAACTAATTCTGATTTATTTGTATCTAATATTATTAATAAATTCTTATTTTCATTAGGATATAGATATTCATCAATATCTTCACTCTTTATTACTTCTATTACGCCATCTAATTCTCTTAATACCTTTTCTACTCCAGGTTCATGAACTTTATCATCAATTATTATATAACATTTCTTTTTGCGACGTTTTAAAACCATATACATTCCAATAGAACTTCCTAGAGCATCTAAATCTAGGTTTTTATGAGCCATTAAAAATACATTTTTGGCTTTACTTATCGCTTTATTTATCTTTCTTCTTTCATTAATTATACTCATAATTCCTCCTATAAGAACTTACTATTATTATATAATATATTACTATATTTGTCTAATAAAAGAAAAAAATACTAGAACCCTCTTCTAGTATTTTATTTTCATTATTATCTTGACCTACAAGATGCTGTTCCATCAGTTAGAACATCACAACGCCAGTCATTATTAAATGCATATACTTGACCAACATTAGTTGCAAAAGCACTGACTCCATTTCTACTAAACATGCATCGATTAGTAGCTCCTGCGTTACAAGTAACTGCTGTTGTTGAATTCATAGTTTCTACATTTGCTGTAAATATTGGCTTCTGCTCATCTGAAGATTCATTTACACCTCCAATTAGGTAGTATTCGTTACCTTCATAAATAAATCCTACTTCTGAAACAGTAATTACTCCATTTTTAATCTTATGTCTTAAGAATACTGTTTTTCCAGTATTACTTATCATATCTTCAGCATTGGTATAAGTTGCTCCTAATGCTGATGAAGGAGATCCAAAATTTACTACTTCTGTACCAGAGCGATATACATAATCTCTGATATCTACTGCAGTTGAATCAGCTTGTTGATAAGCTACTGAGAAATTCAAATTATATATTTCCTCTGTACTTGGTAATTGAGATGGTTCTATATCTCTTTTAAACTCTACTCTTACTTTATATGTTTCAGTTGCCCCTGCAACAAGCTTTTGTTTTGGATTAATAGGTAATCCATCAGCATATTTTACAGAGTACTGTAATGCGCTTGGCAATGCAGTTATTTCTGATCCATTTACCTTTGAAACTACTGAACCAACCATACCATCAATAGTTCCTGAATTTACTGCATCTACTGTAAATTCATAGAAATCTCCAGGTTGATTTAATTTTATTTGATAATCTACTGTTGTTCTAGAAGAATCGATTGTTGCATTTTTTGTAACCAATGCCCCACCTATACTTCCATCTGTAATTTGAACATTATTCCAATGAATATCCCATGTAGAATTATTAATAGCTGATGATCCTGATATACTTAACGTACTTTGTAGAAAAGCATATCCTACACTTATTCCTAATAATAAAACTAATAGTAGTACCACTACCATAGTTATAGTTCTCTTTTTCTTACTCATACTATACTCTCCTATATAATAAAGTATACTAATTCATGCAAGTTTTTTCAATGTTTTTTAATAAAAAAAAAGATAAAATACTTGATTTTATCTTGAATAAGGCATTAATGCAATTGCACGTGCTCTTTTGATTTGCTTAGAAATATATCTTTGATGTAAAGCACAGTTTCCTGTAACACGTCTTGGAACGATTTTTCCTTTTTCGTTTGTATATCTCTTTAATGTTTCTGGATCTTTATAATCAACTGTTTTTCCAGTACACATTGCACATACTTTTTTCTTTTTACGATTGAATTCTGCCATAATTTCCCTCCTTTTTAGAATGGTAATTCATCATCACTGATTTCGATACTTGAACCAAAATCTGCAAATGGATTACTATCTACATCAGTGCCTTTTGGTTCTTTATCACCAAAGTCATATGGTGTAGGTTCATCATTACGTGATCCATTTGAACTATTATTTGAGGAATTCTTTGATCCTAAAAATTCAACATTATCAGCTACTACTTCTGTTACATATCTCTTTTGACCATCTTTGTCATCATAACTTCTTGTTTGAAGTCTTCCTTCTACAGCTACTTGACTACCTTGGCTTAGATAATTTTTAACATTTTCAGCTTGTTTTCTCCAAACAGTAATATTGAAGAAATCAGCTTCTCTTTCTCCTTGTTGATTAGTAAAATTTCTATTTACTGCAAGAGAAAAACTTGCAACAGGAGTATTATTACCTGTATATCTCAATTCTGGATCTCTAGTTAATCTTCCTATTAAAAATACTTTATTCATAACTTTACCTCTTTATTTATTATTCTTCTACTTTAACGATTAAATGACGAAGTAGATTTTCATTGATTCTAGCAACACGATTAAATTCTTGCTCTGCTTCTTTAGAAGCTTCTACTACTAATAAATAATAATATCCAGTAGTATACTTATTAATTTCATAAGCTAATTCTTTTTGTCCCATTGCTTTTTCATCTAAAACCTTTGCTTTAGCATCTGTTAAGACCTTTTTCATACTTTCAGCTGTATTCTTAATTTCAGCTTCCTCCATATCTGGTCTTACAATGAACATAATTTCATATTTATTCATTCTTGCACCTCCTTTTGGACTAATCGGCTATCAACGATAGCAAGGAGTATTTAAAATACTCGTATGTATTATAACAATAATATTTAAAATTGTCTAGTTTTATCTATCATTTAATGATATAATTCAGTTAAGGTGATGAAAGTGAAATTAATAGAAAAAAAATGTCCTAATTGTGGAGCTAGTTTAGAATTTGATGAAACTGCTAAATCTTGTAAATGTGAGTATTGTCATAGAGCTTTTGAAATAGAAAGAGATAATTCTTTAGATGTTAATGATTTAGCTGAACAATTTAATTTAAATGAGTTGAAAGGTCCTCTTAAAGCTTTTTCCACATTTTTTTTAGGAAGTTATATTATAACCTTTGTTATTGCTTTGGTAATATTTTGTTTTATCTTTGGAATGATATTCTTTGGATTTAAAGATCATAGTAATTCTATGAAAGAATCAGGATCTAGTATTGTTAATAAGAAAGAAATAATAAAAGATGTTAATGACTTAACAAATGAAGATTATGATCATATTATGAATGATGCTACTGTAAAGGTTGTTCATACTGGAGAAGGAAAAAGTGATACAAATCATTCTTATTCACTTAATTCAAAACTTCAAAGAGAATCTGTTTATGTAGCATATAAAGACAATTCAAATAAGATTATTGCTATTGTATCAGGTACTTATCATGACTTCTTTCATCAAGAAAATACATATACTGTATATATCCCTCTTATCTATGAAAATGTTAAAGAAAACAATATAGCATTTAGTTCTGCTAATATAGATGCTCCTAAGTATTATTTCACTCCTGAACAAGATTCATGGGTATATGGTTATAGTAGTTTAGATGAAGCTTATAATGCAGCAGTTAAACCATTGGAAAATGATTATAAAGTAACAAAAAAATAAAAGAGCAATGCTCTTTTTTATTTATAATAGAAACCTACTAAGTTTTGTCCTCCATCAGTTTGTTTTCCTTTTACTTCTTCTACATGGGAATAGTAATTAGGATCAGTAACAGTATTAATTGGAGATACTTGAATATGTTTTATACCAATATCTTTTAATTGTTTTAATATTGCTCCTACTAAATCTATATAGTAATTATTTTCTTCTTTTAAAATATAATTATCCCACACTTCTTTAGATTTAGCCCATTTAGGATATGAATCATAGACATATGATTCTTTTTTTATACTACTTCCTATATATACATATATGTCTTCTACATCACTGTTACAGCTATCAAATAAGGCTTTTATGGTATCTATTGGTAATTTTCTATCAATATATACTGCTCCACAATGAGATAAAGCTGTATATCCTTTTCTTCTATCTTCACATATAAGTACTGGACAATCAGCCATTGGATTAGCTATTGCTACTTTAGGATATTTACTAGATATAACTAAAATATCTGCTGGTAAATCCTCATAAAAGTAATCTTCTTTAGTCATATAAGAATCATCTATTAAAATATACTTACCATCAGGATAATTTACTTTACTTAATCCCTTTTGTCTAGATCTAAAAATATGATTACCATCTATTCCTAGTTTTTTACCTAAATTTAATCGGTCTTTATGAAATCTTTCATATCTTTCTTTTTCGCTGACTTCTTTGTTATAAAACTTAGGATTCTTAGACATTTTACCATCTAATTTATTACTTTCAAATATTACTATCTTACTTTCCATATTAAACATTGAATCTAAAGTGGCAGATATCTCCATCTTGCATTAAATAATCTTTTCCTTCTACTCTAGCCTTTCCTGCTTCTCTTACTTTTAATTCACTACCATATTGTATTAAGTCTTCATATGATATTACCTCTGCACGTATAAAACCTTTTTCAAAGTCAGTATGAATAATACCAGCACATTCTTTAGCATTCATACCTTTCTTGAATGTCCATGCTCTTACTTCATCTTTTCCTACTGTGAAATAAGTTGCAAGTCCTAAAATATCATAAGTAGCTTTAATAAGTTTATCTAAACCACTACCATCTAATCCTAACCCTTCTAGCATTTCTTCTTTATCCTCAGGGTCTAATTCACTTAATTCTTCTTCTACTTTAGCACATAAACTAACTACTCTAGCATTCTCTTTAGATGCATATTCTTTTACCATTTTTACATATTCATTATCAGGATTACCTAGTTCACTTTCTTTTATATTTGCTAGATAGATAATTGGTTTTAAAGTTAAAAAACTATATGATTTAATAATTTTCTTTTCCTCATCTGATAATTCTATTTGACGAAGTGGTTTTTCTTCTTCAAGAGCCTTTTTACATTTTTCTAATACTTCTGTTTCTAAAATATCGTCTTTATCTTTTGTAGTTCTAGCTTTTTTTGCAACACGTTCTAGTCTACTATTGATAATATCTAAATCAGCAATTGCTAATTCTAGATTAATTGTTTCTATATCTCTAATTGGATCTATTCCACCCTCTACGTGAATAATTTTTCCATCATCAAAACATCTAACAACTTCAACAATAGCATCTGTCTCTCTAATATGAGCTAAGAATTTATTACCTAATCCTTCACCTTTTGATGCTCCTTTTACTAATCCTGCAATATCAGTAAACTCATAAGCTGTTGGAATAAATCTATTTGGATCATACATTTCTTTTAATCTATCCATTCTTTCATCGGGTACTGTTACTACCCCTACATTTGGTTCTATAGTAGCAAAAGGATAATTCTCTGCTAGTATTTTTTGATTAGTTATTGCATTAAATAAAGTTGATTTACCTACATTAGGTAATCCTACTATTCCTGCTGTTAAACTCATAATATCCCTCTTTTCTGGAATTATTATAACACAAAGAAAAAAATACCTAAAGGTATTATTTTCATTACTTTATTCTACAATATATGGATTATTCTTACTTCCATCACCACTTGTGTATAGAGTTCCTGGTTTTAGGGATATTGCAGGACGAACACCATAAGTAGAATTGATAATGTAGTTAGTAACGATACCTGTTGTTTTGACACTACGTTCAAGAGCATTATCGTTGTAGAAACTGCTTGGTGAAATGAGCCAGTAAACTTGCTCTGTTTTTATTGCGTTAGAATTACTTAATAAGTTTGTTTCTGGGGATGTTAGTAATCCTACTGGATATGTTAACTTGGCTTTTGTATTTGTTAAACTAAATTGATCTGTTATGTTAGTGCAACTTAAATCACTATTTGCACTACCATGTTTAAATAGTAAATATGATGCTTTACTACCTCCGTTTGGATTCCATCCTCCTAGATCCCTTATACCTCGGTCATTACAAAAGATTGTGTCTTCTAACTTAGATGTGTAACTTACCATGTTGTTTGCATACCAATTATCCACATTTGTTTTTATGGTTGAATTAGTTTGATTTACATTGTCTGCACTTAACATATCTGTTAAGCATTGGTCAATTGTTCGCCCATTACTTATTTCTGTATAGTAATTGTAATAGTAATAATATCGCACTGTGCCACATATTCCTGTTGTATTGTTACATGTATAGTGATGGGTCTCATCATAAGTTGTTGATGTATTGGTTAAAGTATAGTTCCCTCCGTTATATGTTACTCCTGTTCCAAATAGACTTCCACTTGTTGCAGCACTGTTTTCTTTATATGTTATCAAAGTACTTGGGTTATACATATATCCTACATAAGCTGGTGAATTATAATTAGTATTAAATGTTGATGTTCCTATTTGTTGAGCAGTTCCACTATTATTACACTGCCCACTATTTGGTAAACCATTATAGATTAGTTTTACTCCTCCAGTATCAGTAGTACGAATCATTTGCCAACAAAATCCAGCAAATATAACATTGTTTTTATCTAGTATTGCTGCTCCACCTGTATCATTAATTCCATACCAATAATAGATATCCTTTGATGGTTCCTCTGTGAAAGAATCATGATGATCTCCTGTATATTTTCTAGCATATGTTCCTTGAGATGCTGCTGTTTTTATGACATTATATAATCTATTTATATTTGTTGCATTTTCATCTGCTTGCTTATACTTAACTGTGAATTGAAATGGTAAACTCTGATTAGTTGCGGGTATTTGATTTAATTCTATATCATCACGATATTTTATTCTTACTTTGTATGTTTCTGTAGAATTTGCTGCGAGTAATTGGTTTACTGCTAAAGTAGCACCATCTTCATAACTTACTTTATATTCTAAATAATTTGGTAGATTGGTTATTGTTACTCCATTTAGCTTTGATGTAATACTATCTATCATTCCATCTATTGTACCTGAGTTAACTGCATCCACAGTAAATTCATAATAGTCTCCTGGTATATTTAATACTACTGAATATGTTACCGTAGTCTGAGCACTATTAATTGTTGGGGTTGATGCACTTACTGATCCTTCTTTTACTTGGACATTTTCCCAATGAATATTCCATCTTGGATTACCCATATTAGCTGTTCCATTGATATTTAAATTACTTTGGATAACGGCATATCCTATTCCTAGTATGAGAATTAAATCTAATATGATTGATACTACGCTTTGTTTTTTTCTTCTAGCGAAATTTCTTCTTCTCATATTATCCCTCCTATTGTAATTATTATATCAATTATTTCTTTTTCTAACAATTAAAAACCACACAAAGTGTGGTTATTTTTATATAGTAGGCCCAACTCCTGGTCCTATAGGTATTCCAATAATATACCATCCTACTATGATAAGTATCCATGTTATTGAAATAATTACAAAATATGGAGCTATCATACTTAATGATTTTCTTATTGTGAATGGTTTATCTTTATGTAAATTATAAATATTTAAATATCCTATATAAATTACAAATGAAGCTAGTAAAGGAGTAAATCCTTTAGTCATAGAATCTCCTGCTCTTAATACTATTTGAGCAAATTGTGGAGATATATTTGATTGCATAAACATTGGTACCATTATTGGTGAAAATATCATCCATTTACTAGCTGGAGAAGTTAATAAGAAGTTAGATAGAGCTATTAAGAATAATGAGATTACTATTAGTGGTATTCCACTTAAACTCATGTGTTCTAATAAACTAGCTAACCATGCAGCTACTATCATACCAATATTACTTTTTCTAAATACAGCAATGAATTGTGCAACAACGAAAATTAACATGAAGATACTTCCTAAATTAGCAAATTTCTTACTAGCATTTTCTATTATTTCTTTATCATTCTTTACTGTCTTACTTCCTATTCCATAAGCAATACCTGCTAAGATAAATACTAATGATACTAAATATGTAAATCCATCTTGGAAATATGAATTTTCTCCAAATAATTGATTAACATATATAGTTTCTTTCATATCTAGTAACATACCTGAGAAAGGTAAATTAGGTATTAATGAATAGATAAACAATAATAATACTAATATTGATACTATTAAAGCTGATCTTAATCCTTTTTTCTCTAATTTATCTTTTTCTATTAATCTTTGTTCTTCTTCTTCAATATTAATAGCTTTATATGTCTCAGTCTTAGAGAACTCATCATCTTTCTTATATTTACCAATTCTAGGAGCAATTATTTTTTCAATAATAAATGTTCCTACTATTGATAAAATTATTGTTGTTACAATTATAAATATTAAATTTGAGGTTAAAGCTATATGAGTAGATTCATCTATTAACATAGCAGCTGATTTTGTGTAATCCATTAATGCTACTTCCATAGATCCTACAAATATAGATACGCCATATCCAAATGATACTCCACAGAAAGCTGTAACAATACCTAATATTGGATTTCTATTATTAATAAAATATACTAAAGCCATTAAAGGTATTAAAATTGCGTATCCTACTTCATTTATTAATGATGAAGTAATCGCAATAAATATTACTAAGAAAGTCATTACTGATTTTGGTACCTTACTTAAATGCCTTTTAGTAAATGTTTCTATAAATCCTGTTCCTTCAGCTACATTTATACCAATTAATGATAATAAAAGCATTCCCAATGGTCCAAAACTTAGAAAATTCTTCGCTGCATTACTAATTATAAATTTTATTCCATCAAATGAGAATAAGTTTTCTACAGTTATTAATGTTGTATCAAGCTCTTTTGTATTTACATTAACAGTACTGTATGTAGCTTGAACTTCTAGTAATGATAATAATCCACTTAATATTACTACTAAAAATGTTAAAAATATAAATACTGTAATTGGATGAAAATAAAACTTTTTTAATTTTAATCTTCTTTTATCTTTCATTTTTACATCCTTTCTATTCAACTATTTTTTTTAATTTCTTATTAAAATCTATTCTAGGAATAAGAACAGTTCTTCCACAATTAATACATTTTATTTTTATATCTGCTCCTACTCTAACAATTTCCCAATTATTACTACCACAAGGATGTTGTTTTTTCATTATAACCTTTGATCCTACATCGTAATTCTTATTTTCCATTATGCACCTCTATTTGTTGATATGGTATTTTTATTTTTGATTTATCAAACTCTTTCTTTATTTCTTTTCTTAAGAATCTTTCTGTTTCAAATTGTTTCATTGGCTTAGTTTCAACTACTACTCTATATACTACTGAAGAATCTGCTAATGATTGTACTCCCCATACTTCCAAATCTCCAGTAGCATTTGGTATTTTTCCATTTAAATTCTTCTTTAGATTATCAAAAGCTTTCTCAATAGCTTCTTCATCACATTCATAAGCTATTGATACATCTATTAATGCCAATGAATTATGTACACTATAATTAATAATATTGTCCATGTAGTGATTTGCAATTATCTTTGTTGCTCCTTTAAAATCTCTAACTCTAGTTGTTCTTAATCCAATGAATACTACTTCACCCATAAAGCCATCTACTTCAATAGTATCTCCTATTTCATATTCACCTTCAGTTATAATTGAAAATCCTGCAATAAGGTCTGTTGCTAAATCTTTAAAAGCTAATCCTATTACAGCTGTTCCTATTCCTAAACCAGCTACAATTGATTTAACATTAACTCCATATAATGATAATATAGCTAATATTATGAATATAATTATCATATACTTAACAATATTAATAATTAATGTAATTAAAGTCTCAATTCTTTGTTTTTGAGATACTCTTAAATTTCTTCTTTTTACTAGGTTAGATACTATTTTTTTTAGTATTTTAAAAGAAATAATACCTATAATTATGTATATAATTGGAACAATAATTAATTTTAATTCAATTTCTAAACCTAATACTGTAATCATATTACTTTTCTACCTCTATATTCATATAATCTAATAATCTATTTAGATCATTATCATTAACAAAACTAATTTCTATTTTATTTTTCTTTATCACTACTTTTGTCCCTAATTTTTCACTTAATTCTGATTGAAGATATGAATATTCATTATTCTTAGATTCTTTTTTCTTTTGAGGATTAGTTTTTATTATAGTTGGTTCCATAGTTATTCTTTCTAATTCTCTTACACTTAAATCTTCTGAAATAACTCTTTCTGCAAGTGATAATTGTTGTTCTTCACTTTGTAATTTGCTTAATACTCTAGCATGTCCCATTGATAATTCTTTATTTGTTATTTTTTCTTGTATAGCTGATGGTAAAGATAATAATCCTAACATATTTGTTATATGGCTTCTACTTTTACCTAATCTCTTTGCTAATTCTTCTTGAGTTAATCCTAATGTTTCCTGTAATTTTTTATAAGCTGTAGCTTCTTCAATAGCAGATAAATCTTCTCTTTGAAGATTTTCTAGTAAAGCCAATTCCATCATTTGAGTATCATTAAAGTCTTTTACGATTGCTGGTATTTCTGTTAATCCTGCTATTATAGATGCTTTTACTCTTCTTTCTCCAGCTATTATTTCGTAACCTTTTATTGATTTCTTTGCAATTATTGGTTGAATTACACCGTGTTCTTTGATAGATTCAGCTAATTCATTTAAAGCTTGTTGATCAAATATTTTTCTTGGCTGATATGGATTACTTCTTAATTCATCTAATTTTAGCATTACTACTTCTTCTCTTGGTGTTTCATTAACAATTTTTTCTTCTACAGCACTGTAGTCTATTACTTCATTATTAAATAATTCTTCTAAACCTTTTCCTAAAGCTCTTCTTTTAGGAATTCCACTTTCAGAAATATTAGTTGTTTCCATTTCTTTCAATCACTTCCTTTGCTAAATTTAGATAAGCTTCTGCACCTCTACTTTTTGGTTCATAGGTTATTATTGGTTCTCCATGTGATGGAGCTTCTGTTAGCTTTACTAATCTTGGAATAATTGTATTATATACCTTTTCTTTAAAGAAACTTCTTATATCCTCTACTACTTCAAATCCTAAATTAGTTCTAGAATCCAACATTGTTAATAAAACTCCTTCAATATCTAGATTAGGATTTAATGTTTTTTGAGCTAACATAATTGTTTTTAATAATTGAGTGATTCCTTCTAAAGCAAAGAATTCACATTGTACAGGTATTATTACAGAATTTGATGCTGTTAAAGCATTTGTAGTAATAACATCAAGTGCTGGTGGACAATCTAAGATAATATAGTCAAAACTATCTTTAATATCTGCTAAGCTGTTCTTTAATTGTTCTCCTTTTTTATAGCCTGCTTGAGTTCTACTTTTTTCTAAAAATTCAGCATTTAATCCTGCTAAATTAATTGTTGATGGTATAACATAAAAATCTTTATATTTTGTTTTTACTATTGCTTCATTAATATTACATTCTCCAGTTAGGACCTCATAAATACTCTTATTAATTTCTCCTTTATTAATACCTACTCCTGTTGTTGTATTTCCTTGAGGATCTAGATCTATTAAAAGTGTTTTTTTACCTAATACTGCCAATGAAGCAGAAAGATTGATACTAGTAGTTGTCTTACCAACCCCACCTTTTTGATTTACTAATGATATAATCTTTCCCATCTAATCACCCATTTTCCAATTTACTTTTTTATTGTATCAAATATTGGCTTTTTTTTAAATGTTTTTATTAAAAAAAGTAGATTTTTATCAATCTACTCTTTGTTTTCTGGTTTATCTATTTTTATGATTATTTGATATGATTTTTCAAAATCCATTTCATCTGCATTAACATTTATTCCATGATTTTTTAAATCATCAATCAAATCTTTTATTTTTGTAACAGATTCTTCAACAGTGTATTTTTCTGAAATCTCTTCTTCTACAGGATTTATTACATTTTGTGGTAATTCTATTGAAGATAAATCTGAAGTATTAAAGTAATCAGATGACTTATCGTCTACATCATCAATTGAATCTGTTTTTACTATTTTTTCTGCTGGAGTTATAAATTCTGTTGATGGTACCGAAGATGTTGGATTTCCTAAGTTTAATAAGCTATCTAAAGCATTATTACTATCTACATTTTTAACATCATTAGTATTTTCTTTTATCTCATTAACATTAATTGATGTAGTTTCATTAGGAATAGGTAATGGTTCCTTTTCTTCTTCTTTGTCTATTTCTCCATAATTAATAAATTTCCCCATCGTATTTTCTTCTCCTTCTGGTGGAGCAATAGTTACTTTTCCATAATTAGATTTTTCTTCTTCTAATTTAGCTGTTATACTCAAGGGATTATCATTAACAAAAGCACTCGTTGACGCTATTACTTCAGGTACTTCTTCTTCTTTTTTTTCTTCTTTTGGAGCTTTTCCTAACATTACTTTTATTTCATCTTCCAAGCTTCTAACACTCATTTTATTTTCAATGACTTTCTTAGCCATTTCTTTTTGCTTTTCAGGATCTTCTATATTAAGTAATGCTCTAGCATGTCTTTCTGATAATTCTTCTTTTAATAAGTATTCTTGTATTTCATCTGGTAAAGAAAGTAATCTTATTTTATTAGCAACAGCTGATTGACTTTTTCCCATTGTTCTAGCTAGTTCTTCTTGAGTCATTTGATCTATTTCTAAGATTTTTTGATATGTTCTAGCTTCTTCTACAGGGTTTAAATTTCTTCTCTGTAAGTTTTCAAGTAATGCTACTTTTGAACTTTCTTTATCATCTAAATCTCTTACAATAGCGGGAATTTTAGTAAGACCAGCTAAAGCTGAAGCTTTATATCTTCTTTCACCAGCTATTATTTCATACTTGCCATTAACACTTCGTACAATTATTGGTTGAATTACACCATGTTCTTTAATAGATACAGCTAATTCCTTTAAGGCTTTTTCATCAAATACTTCTCTTGGTTGAAACCTATTTGGAATAATATCATCTAAATATAATTGTACTACTTCATCTTTAGTATCTGGATACATGTTATTCCCCTTTCTTTATTCTCTTATTTACCCTATATTAGCATTATACTTGATTTTACTTTTTATTTCAACTAAAAAACAAAAAAAGAAGTAACATTTAAAGTTACTTTTATGAATTAATTATTTGTTTTTCATTACAATTAGACTTCTATTACTATCTTCGTATGGTAATAGAAATTTTTCTATTTGAATAATTCTATATTTTTTATTAAGTTTCTTTTCTATTTCTGATGTTAATTCATTATCAATATCACCTTTCATAGCAACAAACACTCCGTCTTTAGATATTAAATGCATTGTGTAGTTAACTAATTTTTCTATATTGGCGACTGCTCGAGAAGTAACTACATCAAAACTTCCCTTAAATTCTTCTCCTCTAACGTGAATTGCTTCTATATTGTCTAACTCCAATTCTTTAATTACTTCATTTAAATAATTAACTCTTTTTTGTAGTGAATCAACTAAAGTTACTTTTAAATTAGGAAAAGCTATTTTTAATACAATTCCTGGAAAACCTGCTCCTGTACCTATATCACATAGTGTATCAACATTTTTTAAATCTACTACCCTATTTAAAGTAAGACTATCATAGAAGTGTTTTAAATATACTTCTTCTTTTTCGATTATTCTAGTTAAATTAATCTTTTGATTCCATTCTACTAATAAATTATAGAATTTTTCTAATTGATCTAACTGTTTATTTGATAATGATATATTGATTTTTTTTAATTCTTTTATAAATTCTTCTCTATTCATCTTTTCCATACTCTTTCTTTAAATATACAGATAATATTGAAATATCAGAGGGATTAACACCACTTATTCTTATTGCTTGAGCTATTGTAGTTGGCCTTACTTCATTTAGTTTTTGTCTTGCTTCACTCGCAATATTTTTAATTTTATTATAATCAATATCTGCAGGTATTTGTTTTTTCTCTAATTTCAACATTTTTTCTGCTTCTTTATAGGCTTTTTTAATATATCCATCATACTTTAATTTGATTTCTAATTGCTCTTTTATTTCCTTATCAAATGGTATTTCTATTATTTTTTCTAAGAATTCAATAGTTATTTCAGGTCTTTTTAATAGATTTTCTACTGACATAGTACTATTTGGAATAGTTTTATTGTTTTCAATAAAGATTTTTTCAATATCTTTAGTTATTTTTATTTTATTTTCTCTACTCCATTCAATAATTTCATTTATTTTATTTTCTTTATCTCTTAGCTTATTCATTCTTTCTTCATCAATAAGACCTACTTCATAACCATATTTTCTAAGTCTTAAGTCAGCATTATCACTTCTAAGTAATAATCTGAATTCTGCCCTACTTGTTAATAATCTATATGGGTCTCTAATACCTTTTGTGATTAAGTCATCTATTAAAACCCCGATATAAGCTTCATTTCTTTTTAATACTAACGGATCTTTTCCTTCTAATTTTAAACTAGCATTAATTCCAGCAATTAATCCTTGGCATGCTGCTTCCTCATAACCACTTGTTCCATTAATTTGACCAGCAGTATATAAGTTTTTTATTACTTTTGTCTCTAAAGATGCATGTAACTGAGTTGGATAAATTGCATCATATTCAATAGCATAACCATATTTTAATATTTTAGCATTTTCAAAACCTGGTAAGCTATGAACCATTTTTTCTTGTACTTCAGGTGGCATAGATGTTGAAAATCCTTGTAGATACATATCATCATAATATCTACTTTCTGGTTCTATAAATAATTGATGCCTTTCTTTATCTTTAAATCTTACTACTTTATCTTCAATTGATGGGCAATATCTAGGACCAATACCTTCAATATCATCTAAAGCCCCATACATACTTGATTTATTTAAATTATCCATGATTATTTTATGAGTTTCAGCAGTTGTATATGTTAAATGACATGGAATTTGATCTTCAATTTTATATTGAGGTTCTAAATCATAACTAAATGTTAAGTATTCGTCATCTCCTGGTTCTACTCTAACCTTTGAAAAATCAATACTTTTTCTATCAATTCTTTGTGGAGTACCAGTCTTTAATCTAATTATTTTAAAACCATATTCTTTTAATTTATCACTTAAGTGTAATGAAGGTTTTTCTCCATGAGGACCTTGTCTAGTTCTAGTATCTCCCACTAAAATATCTGCTTTTAAATATGTTCCTGTAGTTAAAATTACTATTTTTGATTCAATTTTTTCTCCATTTTCAAGAATTACACCATTTACTTTATTGTTTTTTACTATTAAATCTTCTACCATAGCTTCTTTAATAGTGAGATTTTCTAATGATTCTAATTCTTTTAACATTTCTTGTGGATAAGTAATTTTATCTGCTTGTGCTCTTAAAGATTGAACTGCAGGTCCTTTTGCTTTATTTAGCATCTTTATTTGAAGATGAGTTTTATCTGCTACTTTACCCATAATTCCACCTAAAGCGTCTATTTCTCTAACTACGATACCTTTGGCACTTCCTCCTATATGGGGATTACAAGGCATATCAGCTATATTTTTAACATTTGCAGTAATTAAAAGGGTTTTATGACCTTTTATAGATGCAGCATGAGCAGCTTCAATTCCAGCATGTCCTCCACCTACTACAATAATTTCATACATTTTCTCACCTTCTTTTATTTTCCAAGACAAAATCTAGAAAACATTTCATCTAGTAATTCTTCTTCATATGTTGAACCATTTATTTTACCTAATTCTTCCCAAATACTTTTTATATCTAATTCAATCATATCAATTGGTAAATTATCTTTTAAAGACTTCTCTATTTCTTCTACTCTTTTTAAGCAATTCTTTAGAATACTAATACTTCTAACATTACTTAAATAAGTTGGATCTTTAGACTCAATTTCTGCAATATTAAACAGTTCAATAATCTTATTCTTTAATTCATCTATTCCTTGATTATTTGTAATACTTAAGTTAATAATTTTGTCTTCATCAATCATTAATTCTCCTCTATCGAACTTTGATTTTAAATCATTTTTGTTAATTAAGACCAAATAATGTTTATTTTTTAACTTACTTAATAACTCTTTTATATCATCAGTTAGTTCTTCATTATTATTAATCATAAATAAAATTAGATCAGAATCTTCCATTATTTTTAAACTTTTTTCTACTCCTATTGACTCAATTATATCTTCTGTTTCTCTAATACCTGCAGTATCTATCATATGAAGTAAAATACCATTAATACTTATTTCTCCTTCTACAATATCTCTAGTAGTACCAGCTATATCAGTAACAATAGCTTTATCTTCTTGTAATAATGCATTTAAAAGAGAACTTTTACCTACATTTGGTCTTCCAATTATTGAAGTTTTTATACCTTCTTTAATTATTTTTCCATTTTCTGATTCTTTTAAGATCTTGTTGATTTTTTCTTTTAAATTATTAATCTTGGGAATTAATATGTCATTTGTAATAATATCTACATCATCATACTCTGGATAATCTATATTTACATTGATATTACTAATAATTTGAACCATATCACTTCTTAATTTATTAATTAAATCTGATGTTTTTCCATCTATTCCATTAATGGCCATCTTTCTTTGAACATCAGTCTTAGCATCAATCATATCCATTACAGCTTCTGCCTCTAGAAGATCTATTCTACCATTTAAGAAAGCTCTTTTAGTAAATTCTCCTGGTTCTGCTAAGCGACATCCATTTTCTAATAATAATTCTAATACTTTATTAGTAGGAGCAATACCTCCATGAGTATTTATCTCAACAACGTTTTCTGTAGTAAATGTATGTGGTGCTTTCATCACTGAGACTAATACTTCATCTACAATATTATTATTTTCATCTACAATATGACCATAATTAATAGTTTGAGTCTTTACTTTAGTTAAATCTTTACCTTTAAAGATCTTATTTACTATTTCAATAGCCTCTTCTCCGCTAGCTCTAACTATAGCAATTGCACCTAGACCTTGGGCTGTTGAAATAGCACAAATTGTATCATTCATGGTATTCCTCCTTTTTACTGGTAGTATTATAGCATAATATTATTATAAAAAAAAGAAGACTGTTAATCTTCTTTTAATTCTTTTTTCTTTTTTATTTTATTTTGTTTTAAAATATGTAGAACAATAAATAATATTAAAACTACAAAAGCCCCTAAACAAGTATAAATTATTATTTTATCTTTTTTTTCTGAATCTCTTGCTTCTCTTTGTTCAGCATTTAAGTTCTCTTCATCTTCTTCTTTATCTTTTACAGTATTTTGTTCAGTTTCTTCTGTAACATTTTCAACAATTGATGATTCTTCTTTAGAATTTACATCATTCACACTTTTTTCTATTTCTTCCGGTGTTACATTCCCGATTGTAAAAAGATTTTTATATTCTTTATTCGATATTGGTATAGGTGCATTTATAATTAGTGATCCATTTCCAGTGAATTCAAAATCAGGACTATAATCATAATTAATTCCAATGTTGTTATCATTAATTACATTTTTTCCGGTTAATTCAATAATAAAATGCATTCCGCTTTGTCCTGTTCCACGACACTCTAATTCAATACCTGATCCATGATAATTGTTTAATTTTAAAACATAAATCTTAAATTCACCACTTTCAGGATCTTCTTTTTTTTCTAAAAATGCTGTATCTGTTATTTTTGTAACATCTTCTCTTAAATTACTATTACCATTATCAATAGTCCATATATAAGGTGGTGTTGATGCTTTTACATTTGTTGTTATACCAATTATTAAAATTAAAATTATTAAATATATCTTTTTCATTTTTTCTCCCTTTTACTGGTAGTATTATAGCATAATATTAATAAAAAAAGAAGAATTAAGCTTCTTCTTTTGGTTTTATTACAACATAACGATTTGGTTCTTCTCCTTCACTTTCTGTATATACTCTTTTGCTGTTACCTAATGCATTATGAATTATTCTTCTTTCATATGAATTCATAGGATCTAATTTTGCTTCCACTTTAGTTTGCCCTACTTCTCTAGCAATTCTTTTAGCAAGTCTTTCAAGAGATTGTTCTCTTTTTTCTTTGTATTCATTAACATCTATAACAAATTTGTAGTTTCTTCCCAATTCTTTATTTAAATAACCACTTACTACTAAAGATAAAGCTTTTAAATTTTTACCATTTTTTCCAATTAATAGAGCATCATTATCAGAGAAAATAATATACTTTGGAACATCTTCTTTATTTTTTACTTCAATATTTACTGAATATCCCATGTTCTTAAGTAATTTTATTAAGTAATCTTTAATATCTTTTACTACTTCTCTTTTTTCAATTACTTCTATTTCTACTTTTTTGCTTTTGAATAATCCACCTTTTGTTGTTTCAACTTCTTTTATAAATAAATTCTCTTCAACCTCTTGTAATTCTTCTTTTGCTACTTGAATAGCTTCTTCTTTTGTTTTTCCACTAAATCTTCTTTTTTCCATTTACTTCCCTACTCCTTCTAACCATATAATTTTGAGCAATTGTGAATACATTTGATGTTATCCAATATATTCCTAAACCTGTTGGCATGAACATTGCTGTTACAATAATCATTAATGTCATCATAGTTGGCATCATTTTCATCGTAGGATCATCATTATTACTCATTCCACTCATTTTAAATGAGAAATATGTTGTTGCTGCTATTAATAACATTAATATTATATATGAATAAAATGTTGCATTTGTAATTCCAACTGAAGGTGTTGTTCCTAATTGTAATCCTAAAAATCTATCTTCAAAAATTACTGGAGTTCTTTGTACTGCTTCGAAGAATGCAATAAATATTGGTAATTGAATCATTGCAAATAAGCAACCAGACATTGGATTTATATTGTATTTTTTATAAACTGCCATTGTCTCTTGATTTTGTTTAATCATTGATTCTTGATCTTTTTTATTAGCATATTTCTTTTGAATTCTATTTATTTCTGGCTGAGCTTTTTTCATTATTTCTGATTGCATAGCTGTTTTCTTAGTAATTGGATAAGCTATAAATCTTATAATTAAACTGATTATTATTACTGAAACTCCATAGTTCTTAACTATTCCCCCTAGTAATAATAAGAAATAAGCTAAAGTTTTTACAAAAATAGATGTCCATAAACCTTCATATTTACCGGAATTTATTTTAAATTCACTACATTTTGGTAATTTATCAATATTTACTTTATTCTCTTTATATATTTCTATTGTTTCTTTATTAGTTGGCTGACAAATTATATTAGCTGTTAATGTTTGACCTGTTGTTGGATTCTTTACTGCTTTTTTATCACTATCAGTCAACGTTTTAGTACATCCAGTTGTTAGTAATAACAACAAAATTATTATGATTATCTTTGTTCTTTTGTTATTTTTTTGCATATTACTTTCCTTTCTGAATTTGCAAAATCAAATTCAAAAATTCTTGATTTAATTCAACAAATTCTCTTGTTATGGCTTCTTTTCTTAATATTATAATATAATCTCTACTATTAATATACTTTTTTTTGTAATTATCTACAATAGAACGTATTTTTCTCTTATATTTATTTCTAAATACAGCATTTCCTAATTTCTTACTAACAGATATTCCAAATCTATCATATGGCAAATTATTATCCTTATAATATATAGAAAAATATTTATTCTTTATAAATTGACCAGTTTTTATAATATCATCAAAATCTCTTGTTGTTTTTACAATATATAGCTTTTTTATGATTAATCACCCCTCACCAGAGTAAAAAACCACTGTTTTGCAGCGGTATTTTATTTACATAGTACTTTGCGTCCTTTACGACGACGACGATTTAAGATATTTGTTTTTTTACGTGCGAAAAAACCAAGTCTTTTAGATTTTTTACGATTATTTGGTTGATATGTTCTTTTCATTTTTCCACCTCCAAACATAAATCTACATTATTATAATAATATTCTTGTTGTTTTGTCAATTAAAAGTTGTTTTTAACATATTCACAGGTCTGTTAATAATTCTTTTTAACTTGTTTATTATAAATTTGTGGAAAATGTGGAAAATTCATTTTTTTATTATAATTCAATTATTTTGTTTGTGAATTATTTTGTGGATAGTCTGTGAATTGTTTTTTTTAAGCAAAAAACGTTTATTTTTTCAATAATTTAATGTAGAATAAAAATTGTTAATGAGTCTTGTGGGGAGATGGTCGAATGAATGTAGATGTTTTATGGTCTAAAATATTAGAACAACTAAAATCAGAATTAACTTCTCTCTCTTATGATACTTGGTTTTCTGAAACTAATTTATATAAATTAGATAATGGAAAAGCATATATAATAGTACCAATGCCTATTCATAAGAAGACTTTATTAAATAATTATTCTGATAATTTGAAAGAAAAATTAAATTCTTTAACCGGTACAAATTATGAACTTATATTTATATTAAATGAAGAAATTGAAGAAGAAGAACCTAAAATTGAAGATATTTTAATTCAAGATAATAATAAAATAAAACATGAAAATATAAATAATAATTTAAATAGTCGTTATACTTTTGAAAATTTTATAGTAGGGAACAGTAATAAATTTGCCCAAGCATCTGCACTAAGTGTTGCTGAAAATCCTGGATTACTTTATAACCCCTTATTTTTATATGGAAATAGTGGGTTAGGCAAAACACATTTAATGCATGCAATTGGTAATTATATTGTAGAACATACAAATAAACGTGTTTTATATGTTACTAGTGAACAATTTCGACAAGATTTTGTTAAAGCTAATAGAAAAGATGATGAGGGAACTAATTTTAATTATGTTGATTTTTTTAAAGATAAATATCGTAATATAGATGTATTACTTATAGATGACATTCAATTCTTAGGTGGTGCTTCTAAATCTCAAGAAGAGTTCTTTCATACCTTTAATAATTTATATAATGATAGTAAACAAATAATTATTTCATCAGATCGTTCTCCTGAAGATTTAAAAATATTAGAAGAACGTCTTAGAACTAGGTTTACTTGGGGATTACAAGCAAATATATATCCTCCTGAATTAGCTTTAAGAAAAGAAATCCTGAAGAAAAAAATTATAGCTAATGATTTTGAACATGATATTCCTGATGATGTAATTGAGTATATGGCTAATAATATAGGTCCTGATGTAAGAAAATTAGAAGGAGCTGTTACTCGTTTAGTAGCTTATTCCACAATAATGGGTGGAGAAAAAATAACTTTGGATTTAGCAATAGAAGCTCTAAAAGATAATATTAGTAAGGGAATAGGGGAGAAAAATGATATTCAAAGAATTCAGAGAATAGTTTCTGAATACTTTCAAATATCTATGGAAGATATTAGAAGTAAAAAAAGAAGTGCAAATATATCTTTTCCTAGACAAATTGCTATGTATCTCTGTAGAAATATGACAAGTGAATCATTTCCAAAGATAGCAATAGAATTTGGGGGTAAAGATCATACTACAGTAATGTATTCTGTTGAAAAAATAGAAAATGAGATAAAAGTAAATAAAGATTTAGCTAATATTATAGAAAAATTAAAAAAAGATATTGGTATTGTGTAAAAATAAAAATAATTAATAAATTTTTCCACAAATAAAAAATAGTTAAATCTTTATAAAATAAGGAAATTAGTTAGTTTTTAACTTTTTCCACTTTAATAATAGAAATATGTTAAGAAAGAAGGAATATAAATATGAAATTTTCAATTAAAAAAGAATTATTGTTAGACTCGTTATTAAAAGTTTCAAAAGCTATTTCAACAAAGAACTTAATACCAGTATTAGCAGGTATAAAATTTGAATTAAAAAAGAAAAAACTTACTTTAACTGCTAGTGATAATGACATTACTATTCAATCTATTATAGAATCTACAAATGATGAAGATTTTAAGATTGAAAACGAAGGAAGTATTATTATTCAAGGCAGATATATATTAGATATAGTAAGAAAATTACCTGCTGAATATATAAATATTGAAGTAATTGATGATTTAAAAATACTAATTTACACAGAAAACAGTGAATTTAATTTAAATGGTATAAGTGATAGTGAATATCCTAATATAAATTTAGAAGAAAGTAAGAAAAAAATAGAAATGTCTGCTGCTACATTAAAAAGTATTGTTTTTCAAACAGCTTTTGCTTCATCTAATGAAGAAAGTAAACCAGTTCTTACAGGTATTAATTTTAATATAGTAGGGGATATATTAGAATGTAATTCTACAGATTCTTATCGATTAGCAAGAAAAGTAATAAAATTATCAAAAAGTAGTGATGAAAACTATAATATAGTAATTCCTAGTCATAATTTAGTAGAGTTTACTAAAATAATAGGTAGTGATGATGAAAATGTTGAATTACATATATTTAATAATAAAATATTATTTAAAACAGGAAATTTAAAATTTGAGTCTAGACTTATAAATGGTACATATCCAAATACTTCTAATTTATTACCAAATGATTCTTTATTAGTAGTAAGTACTAATTTAAATGATTTATATAATGTAATTGATCGTGTTAGTATCTTAACTAGTGATAAAGAAAAAAATATTGTTACTTTAGAAACAGAAGGTAATACTTTAATATTAAAGAGTAGTTCAATGGAAATAGGTAGAGTAGAAGAGAAGATGATGATTTCTAAAAATAATGATGAAAATATTAAAATTTCTTTCAGTTCTAAATATATGATGGAAGCATTAAAAAGTTTTCAAACAGAAAATATTGAATTACACTTTGTAGGAGAGATAAAACCAATATTAATAAAATCAGAAGATGATGAAACTTTAACTCAATTAGTTTTACCAATAAGAACTTATTAAAAATAAAAAAAAGAGAAAAATTTCTCTTTTTTTGTTGAAAAAAATATTTTTGAGTAAGATATATATAGATAAAAATGTTATTATTCTACAAAATTCGACAAATTTCTACAAAAAAATATAATATATTATGCACTGAAAACGAGAAATTGTTTTCAAAAGGGGGATATTATGAAATATGAAATTAATAGGGGTACTTTAGCATTAGTACCTAAAGGTGAAAAGAGTAGTTTAGTTTATGAGGATAATGATAATTATGTTATTGATCAAAGTCCATTTAGTATTATGGAAGAAAGTTGCAAATACTTTGGTAGTACTTATGAAGGTAGAAAAGAAGGTGCTAGAAATATTTTAGGCGCAGAGTATAAAGTACCTATAGTTATTGAAGATAGTGATAATCTAATAGTTTTTCCAACAACATCACCACAATCAGAAGATTGTGTTTGGATATCTTTAAAAAGGGTAAAAAAGATAGAAAAATACAATTATAATAACGCTAAAATAATCTTTGATAATGATAAAGAATTAATTGTTAATTGCTCATATCGAACTATAGAAAATCAATTATCTAGGGCATCAAGATTAGATATTATATTAAGAAATCATAAAAATAGTTGAAAAACTATTTTTTTGTGCTTTTTTACGCGATATATGGTATAATATATATGTAGGTGTATAGGAATACTTAATTAGGGGATAGGTGATTATATGGGGCTTATAAAGGTGAATAAATGAAAATTACTAAAATAAACTTAGTAAATTTTAGAAATTATTATAATACTGCTATTAGTTTAGGTAGTAAAATGAATATTTTTGTTGGGAATAATGCTCAAGGAAAGACTAATATTTTAGAAGGAATAACCATTTTAGCCCTTACAAAATCTCATAGAATAGGGGTAAATCCTAACATTATTATGTTTAATAAAAAGAAATGTAAGCTTAGTGGAACTGTTAAAAAAAATAAAATAATTTCTAATTTAGAAATAGAAATAACAGAAGACAGTAAGAAATTAAAAGTAAATAAGAAAAATATTAATAAAGTAATGGATTATATTTCTTATTTAAATGTAATAGTTTTTACACCTGATGACTTGGAAATAGTTAAAGGATCTCCAAGTGTAAGAAGAAACTTATTAAATATAGAGTTATCTCAAATATCAAAACAATATATTAAATACTACAATGAGTATAATAAATTATTAAAAACTCGTAATGAATATTTAAAAGTATTATTCAACAATAATATAGCTGATGAAAAATATCTTGATATTATTACTAATAAATTAATTGAAAAAGCTGTATTTATTTATCAAAAAAGAAAGGAATACCTTGATTTAGTTAATCAAAATATTGATAAATATTATAATTTTATATCAGGAGATTCTGGTTTAAAAGTAAAATATATTCCTAATATTGAAATAATTAATTATGATTCTGAAAGTATTCGTAAAAAGTTAAAACATACTTTTAAGAAGAATTATCTAAAAGAATTAAATTATGGTATGACTATATATGGTCCTCATAGAGATGATTTTATTTTTGAATATGATAATCATGATTTAAAGTATTTTGGATCTCAAGGACAACAAAAGTTAGCTATTTTATCATTCAAAATTTCTGAAATACCTATATTTAAAGAAATATGTGGAACTGAGCCAGTTTTATTGTTAGATGATATATTTAGTGAATTAGATATAAAAAAGAGAAATAAATTGTTAGAAATAGTTAATAAAGGTGATATTCAAAGTATTATCACAACAACAGATTTAAAAAATATAAACAAGAAGTATTTAGAAGATGCATTTATCTATAAAGTAGAAAATGGTCTTGTGGAAAGAAAGTAGGTTGAAAGAATGGCAGAAGAAAAAGTAAAAAAAGAGTATGATTCATCCTCAATTCAAGTATTGGAAGGATTGGAAGCTGTACGTAAGCGTCCTGGAATGTATATAGGAACTACTAGTTCTAGAGGATTACATCATTTAGTATGGGAAATAGTAGATAATGCGATAGATGAAGCATTAGCTGGATATTGTTCTCATATTGAGGTTACTATTTGCAAAGATAATAGTATTATCGTTAAAGATGATGGACGTGGTATTCCGGTAGAAATACATCCAAAAACGGGTAAAAGTACTGTTGAAACAGTTTATACAGTATTACATGCTGGTGGTAAATTTGGTGGAGGAGGATACAAGGTATCTGGTGGACTTCACGGAGTTGGTGCTAGTGTTGTTAATGCTTTAAGTGAATGGTTAGAAGTAAAGGTATATCGTGATGGAAACGTTTATTATCAACGTTTTAACAATGGTGGACATCCTGAAGAAGATTTAAAAATTATTGATAAATGTGATAAAGATCGTACAGGAACAAGTGTTCATTTCTTACCAGATCCTAAGATTTTTGATGAAACTACTGTATATGATTATGATATTTTAAGGACTAGATTAAGAGAATTAGCTTTCTTAAATAAAGGTTTAAGAATATCATTATATGATGATAGAGAAGTAGATAAAAAAGATTCTTTCCACTATGAAGGTGGATTAATTGAATATGTTAATATGCTTAATAAAAATAAGAATCCACTACATGAAACAGTAGTTTATATTGAAGGTGAAGAAAAAGATATTAAAGTAGAGGTAGCTCTTCAATATAATGAAACTTATAATTCAAGTATTTATTCATTTGTAAATAATATCACTACACCTGAAGGTGGAACTCATGAAGATGGAGTAAGAAGAGCTTTAACTAGAATATTAAATAAATATGCTACTAATAATAACTTGTTAAAAGATAAAGATGAACCTTTAACAGGTGATGATGTAAGAGAAGGAATTACATTAATAATTTCTATTAAGCATCCTAATCCACAATTTGAAGGTCAAACTAAGACAAAATTAGGAAATAGTGAGGTTAGAGGTATAGCTGATAAGATATTTTCAGAGTCATTTGAAAGATTCTTATTAGAAAACCCTGATCAAGCTCGTATTATCTTAGAAAAATCTATGACTGCGAGTAGGGCAAGAGTAGCTGCTAAAAAAGCACGTGAATTAACTCGTCGTAAAGGTGATTTAGATATTACTAATTTCTTTGGAAAACTTAATGATTGTAAGAGCAAAGATGCTACAATCAGTGAAATTTTCTTAGTCGAGGGTGATTCTGCTGGAGGATCTGCTATTAAAGGTAGAGACGCTATGACACAAGCAATTCTTCCACTTAGAGGTAAAATTCTAAATGTTGAGAAAGCTAGATTAGATAAAGCATTGAGTAATGAAGAAATTCGTACTATTATTACAGCTTTTGGTACTGGAATTGGTGATGAATTTGATCTAAGTAAACTTAGATATCACAAAATTATCATCATGACTGATGCTGATGTTGATGGTAGTCATATAAGAGTATTATTATTAACTTTATTCTATCGTTTCTTTAGACCAATTGTTGAAGCTGGTCATGTTTATGCTGCTCAACCACCACTATATAGAATTACCCATGGTAAAACACGTAAATATGTCCTAGATGAGGCTGAAAGAGATGAATATCTAGCAAGTTTAGATTCAAATACTAAATATGAAATTGCTCGTATGAAAGGTTTAGGAGAAATGGATGCAGATGAGTTGAATGAGACTACTATGGATATAAATCAACGTATTTTACGAAAGATAACTGTTGAAGATATTCAAGCTGCAGATGAAGTTTTTGCTAAGCTTATGGGTGAAGAAGTAGGTCCAAGACGTGAGTTTATAGAAGAAAATGCAACTTATGCGAATTTGGATGTTTAGGAGGTTTGTATGGATAGGTTAGAAAATAACAATATAGTAAAAGAAGTACAAGATTCATTTTTAGACTATTCAATGAGTGTTATCACAGCGCGTGCTATTCCAGACTTAAGAGATGGTTTAAAGCCTGTTCATAGAAGAATATTATATTCTATGTATTCTTCTGGATATACACCTGATAAACCTCATAGAAAGAGTGCTAAAACAGTCGGAGAAGTTATGGGTAATTTCCATCCACATGGAGATTCTTCAATCTATGAAGCTATGGTTCGTATGGCTCAAGATTTCTCTTATAGATATATGTTAATAGATGGACATGGTAACTTTGGTAATATTGAAGGTTATGGTGCAGCCGCAATGCGTTACACAGAATCTCGTTTATCAAAAATATCATTGGAATTATTAAGAAATATCAATAAAAATACTGTTGATTTTGTACCAAATTTTGATGAAAGTGAAAAGGAACCAGTTGTTTTACCATCTAGATTCCCTAATATTTTAGTAAATGGAACTACAGGTATAGCTGTTGGTATGGCAACAAATATTCCACCTCATAACTTAAGTGAAGTTATTGATGGATGTGTTGCGTATATTGATAATCCTGATATTGAATTAGATGAATTAATGAAATATATTAAGGGACCTGATTTTCCTACAGGAGCAATTATCCTTGGAAATAGTGGTATTAGAAAGGCTTATGAAACTGGTAGGGGAACTATTACAGTTAGAAGTAGGGCTACTATCGAAGAAAGTAATGGAAAACAACAAATTATTATTGATGAAGTACCTTACGGTATAAATACTTTGGATTTAAAGAATAAAGTAGCTGAATTAGTTCATAATAAGATTATTGAAGGTATTTCTGATTATCATTCTGATTTAAAGAATGGTATTAAGATAACAATTACTTTAAAGAGAGATGCTAATGCTCAAGTAGTATTAAATAAGTTATATAAACACACATCTTTTCAAACATCATATGGAATTATCTTCTTAATGTTAGATCAAGGAGTTCCTAAAACTCTTGGATTAAAAGATATAATTGTAAAATATATTGATTATCAAAAAGAAGTAATTATTAGAAGAACTAGATTTGATTTAGATGTTGCTGAAAAAAGAGTACATATCTTAGAAGGCTTAAAAATAGCTTTAGATAATATTGATGAAGTTATTAAAGTAATTCGTGGATCTAAAACTGATGAAATAGCTAAAGATACATTAATGAGTAGATTTAAACTAACTGAAGTACAATCAAATGCAATTTTAGAGATGAAATTACGTAGATTAACTGGTTTAGAGCGTGAAAAAATTGAAAATGAACTTGCTGATTTAATGAAAACAATTGAAGAATTAAAAGCAATCTTAGCTAGTGAAGCAAGAATTTTAGAAGTAATTAAGAATGAATTACTTGAAATTAAACAAAAATACGGTGATGAAAGACGTACAAGTATTGATATGACAGCTATCGAATATATTGAAGATGAATCTTTAATCCCAGAAGAGGATATTGTAATTAATTTAACTAACAAAGGTTATATTAAGAGATTAAAGAGTGATACTTATAGAACTCAAAACCGTGGTGGTGTAGGAATTAAAGGTATGGCAACTAATGAAGAAGACTTTGTAGAACATTTAATTTCATCATCTACACATGACTATATCTTATTCTTCTCAAATAAAGGAAAAGTATATAGAATGAAAGGTTATGAGATTCCAGAATTCTCTAGACAATCTAAAGGTTTACCAATAATTAATCTATTACCACTAGAAAAAGATGAGAACATTAGTTCGATAATAAATATAAAGCAAGATGATGATTTTACTAAATACTTAATGTTTGCAACTAAGAAAGGTATTGTAAAACGTACTAGTATCAACGAATTTGATAATATTAGAAAGAGTGGAAAAATTGCTATTGTTCTAAAAGAAGATGATGAATTAATTAGCGTTAAGAGTACTGATGGAAATAGGGAAATAGTTATTGGTGCCAGCAATGGTAGATTAGTAAGATTTAATGAAAACGAAGTTAGATGCATGGGTAGAAGTAGTTCTGGTGTTAAAGGAATAGAACTTGATGGATCTATAGTAGTTGGAGCAGAGGTTGTATCTTCTGGTGATATGGTATTAATTGTTACTGAAAATGGTTATGGAAAACAAACTGTAGTTGATGAATATCGATTAACTCATAGAGGTAGCAAAGGAGTTAAAGCTCTTAATGTTACAGAAAAGAATGGTATGATGTCATCATTAAAGTGTTTAAAGGTCGATGCTCCATTAGATTTAATGATTATGACTAATAGCGGTATTATTATCAAATTACCTCTAGATCAAGTATCTACATTAAAACGTGCAACCCAAGGAGTTAGATTGATTAATCTTAAAGAAGACCAAAAAGTTTCTACAGTTGCTTTAGTAGAAAAAGAGGAAGAATCAGATAATATTGTAGAAAATCAATAAAAAGATACAAAATTGTATCTTTTTATTTTTTAAAATTATTTCCCAGGAAATAATTGATGGTGTTTCACGTGAAACATAGATAAGAAGAATAAAAAAATATTTCTTGGGAAATAAAATGATAACGTTTCACGTGAAACATAATTAAAATAGAATAAAAAAATATTTCCCGGGAAATAAAATGATAACGTTTCACGTGAAACATAATTAAAATAGAATAAAAAAATATTTCTTGGGAAATAAAATGATAACGTTTCACGTGAAACATAATTAAAATAGAATAAAAAAATATTTCCCAGGAAATAATTTATCTATGTTTCACGTGAAACATAGATAAAAAAGGACAAAATAAATATAAAAGTTTACTTTTTTAATTCTTTATATTACAATATATACGTGCAATGGAAGCAATTGAACCAGGTCAGGATCGGAAGATAGCAGCCTTAAGATTCAACTTCCATGTGCACTTTTTGTTTGGAGGAAATATGAAAAAAGAATTTTTACAAATTGCAATTGATTATGCAAATAAAGCTTTTGAATTAAATGAAGTTCCTGTAGGAGCTGTAATTGTAAAAAATAATGAAATAATTGGTTATGGATATAATCAAAAAGAAAAAGGTAATTCTGTATTAAATCATGCTGAGTTATTAGCAATAGAAATGGCATCCAAAAATAATAATAATTGGAGATTAACTGATTGTGATATTTATATTTCCTTAGATCCGTGCCCTATGTGTGCAAGTGCTATAAAGCAAGCGCGAATCAAAAATGTTTATTCTGCACTAAATAATTCTGATGAAAATAATTCAATGATTATAAAAGAAATATTTATGAAAGATAAAACTAATCCAGAAGTTAATTTTATATCTAATATAAATCCAGAACCTGTTAAAAAAATGCTTAATACTTTCTTTAAAAATCAGCGAAATAATTAATATTTTGTGTTATAATAACGTTGAGGAGGTTTGTATATGTATCAAGCTTTATATAGAAAATATAGACCAATTGATTTTGAAACTGTAGTTGGACAAAATTCTATTATTAAAACTTTAAAAAATTCAATTGTAAATCATAATTTTACGCATGCTTATATGTTTTACGGACCTCGTGGTACTGGTAAAACTACTGTTTCAAAAATATTTGCAAGGAATATAAATTGTTTAAATAGTAAAGATGGAGAAGCTTGTGGAAAATGTGATGCTTGTAAATTTTCGTTTTCTAAAGAATGCGTTGATATTATAGAAATTGATGCTGCTTCTAATAATGGTGTTGATGAAATAAGAGAATTAAAAAATAAAATAACTCTAGTTCCAAATAGTTTGAAATATAAAGTTTATATTATTGATGAAGTACATATGTTATCAGTAGGTGCTTTTAATGCATTGTTGAAAACATTGGAAGAACCTCCAGAACATGCGATTTTTATTTTAGCAACTACAGATCCTCAAAAAGTTCCGGAAACTGTTGTTTCTAGATGTCAATGCTTTTCATTTAAAAGAATATCAAAAGATGTAATTAATGAAAGATTGAAATATGTTTGTAAAAAAGAAAAAATCTCTATTGATGACGAAGTGTTGGAAAATATTTCTATACTTTCAGATGGAGGTTTACGTGATGCGCTTGGAATGTTAGATAAATTAACTTCGTATACCTCTGATAAAATAACTATTGAAGATTTTGTTGAGGTTAATGATATTGTTTCAAATAACCAAATAGAGGAATTTTTAACTTATATTTTTGATTCAAATATACCAGAAGTGTTAAAAATGATAGATTTTTTTGATAAAAATGGTAAAAATTTAAATCAAATTATTAATCAAGTACTACATTTTTCTAGAAATGCAATAGTTGAATATTATTTAAAAAATGAGCAAAGTAAATGGTCGATTGATGATCTTCAGGAATTTACTAATTTATTAAATGAAAAAATATTAGATATTAGAAGAAGTTCTAATTCTAAAATATTTATAGAAATGTTTATTTTAAAGTTTATAAATGATTATTTGATAACGGATATTAATAAAAAAACAACAAATGTTGTTAAAAAAGAAGAAGATGTTGAAATAAAAGAAAAAAATGTAAAAAATAAAGAAGAAAGTAGTAACGATACAAGAGGAAATAAGAAAACACCAGAAATGCATTTAAAAGATAAAAAAATTGTAAATATAGATCAAATAATGAAAGTTAGAATAAATAATGTTTTGGCGTTGGCAGATAAGAAAGAAAAAGAAAAAGAAGAACAAAATTTTGAAAAATTAAAAAATTATACTTTTGATCAAGAAATAGGTTATCTTGTTTGTAATTTGTTAGATTCAAAAATAAGAGTAGCTAGTCAAGATTTTGTTTTATTATTATTTGAATATTCGTCAGCAGTTGAACAAAATTTATTAATACTTGATAAATTAAATGCTGCTTATAATAAAATTTTAAAAAATAAGAAAAAAATAATAATAGTGACATCAGAAGAATGGGAAAAAATCAAAAATGAATATATTATTAATTTAAAAAATAATTATAATTATGAAGTATTGCAGGAACCAGCAGCTATCTATGAAGAATCTGATAAAAATGATATAATTGTTAATGATGCAGTAGAACTGTTTGGTGATATTGTGGAATTTGAATAAGAAAAGGAGATAATAATATGAATATGCAAGCAATGTTAAAGCAAGCACAAGCTTTACAAAAAGATATGTTAAAAGCAAAAGAAGAGATTGATAATACTGAATTTGTTGGTGAAAGTTCTTTAGTAAAGGTAACTTTAAAAGGAACAAAAGAGGTAGTAAAAGTAGAAATAAATGCAAAAGAACTTGATTCAGATGATGTTGAAGCATTAGAAGATATGATTTTAGTAGCTATAAATGAGGCAAATAAGAAAATAGATGATTTAACAGATAAAAAAATGGGTAAATTTTCTAATATACCAGGATTATTTTAAGGTGTGAAATGTATCCGGAAAGTTTACAAAATTTAATTGATTCATTTAAATGTTTGCCTGGAATAGGTTCAAAAACTGCTGAAAGATTGGCTTTTTCTGTGTTGGAATTAGAAGATGAACAAATCTCTGTATTTTCAGCTAGTATGCAGGATGCTAAAGAAAAGATTCACCGATGTAAAAATTGTAATATGATGACAGATATGGATTTGTGTTTTATATGTAATGATATTTCAAGAAAAGAATCAAAAGTTTTATGTGTAGTAGAAGATCCTAAAAGTGTGTTTCTATTTGAAAAATTAGATATGTTTCATGGTAAATATCATGTTTTAGATGGTTTAATTTCACCATTAGATGGTATTAATCCAGAAGATATAGGATTAGATAAGCTCCTTGATCGAATTAAGAATGATAAATTTGAAGAAATAATTTTTGCATTTAAACCAAGTATTGAGGGTGAAACAACATCTTTATATATAAAGAAAATATTAGAAGGTTTAGATATTAAGGTAACTAAATTAGCTAGTGGTGTACCAATTGGTGCAGATATGGAATATGTTGATAGTTTAACATTAGAAAGAGCACTTAGTGATCGTAAAGTAATAGAATAGTTCTTTTTAAAGCAACATATTTTTATATAGGTGATTATATGAAAATACTTGTTGATTTTATAAAAAGAAGTATATTAGTAGCATTTGCTCTTTATACTTATAATTATTTTCTGTTTAATAAATTTCCTATTATTCCAATTAATATAATTAATATACTAATAGTATCTATTTTTGATATATTTGGTTTAGTTGGATTAATTATTTTTTATTATTTTTTGTGAGGTTTGATATATGAGAAATCTATCTATTGTTAAGAAAAAGTTTTTTGATTATGTTGATCATATTGTAGAAAATAACAAGATTTCTCATGCATACATTATAGAAATTGATGATTATGATTCAGATATGATAGATATATATGATTTTGTTAAAATGATTATTTTTAATAAAAAACATGATGATCTAGATCGAATTAACGATGGAATAATAAAATTTATTGATAATAATATGTATCCTGATATAAAATTAATAGAACCAGATGGCAATAATATTAGAAAAAAGCAATTGTTAGAATTACAAAAAGAATATAGTAATACATCTTTATTGAATAATAAGCGTATTTATATAATTAAAAATGCAGAAAAAATGAATCAAGCTTCTGGTAATACAATTTTGAAGTTTTTAGAAGAACCTGAAGATAATATAGTAGCATTACTATTGACTGATAATCGCTATAATGTATTGGAAACGGTTTTATCTAGATGTCAGGTTTTATCATTAAAAGAAGCAGATTTGATGGATGAAGAAGAAGAACAATTTTTAGAATTTTTGAAATTTGTAGTAAATCCTAAAGAGTTTTTTAAAAAATATAATTATTTTATTAATAACTATATTACTGATAAAAATATTGCTAAATCTAAATTAACTCAAGTAGAAAGTACGATTATTCAGTACTTAAATAATCAATATTTTGGTGAAGAATTTAATGATAAAATAAGTGATATTTTAGATCAGATAGAAGAAAAAAAATTACTTGATTATTTATCAACAATAGAAGGAGAATTACCAAAATTAGAGTATAATATTAATTATAAAATGTGGATAGATTCTTTATTCTCGAAATTAATAATTGGAGGTTAAAATCATGATAGAAGTGGTTGTAGTAAGATCTTTACAAACAAATGGTATTTATTATTTATCACCAAATACAATAGAAGTAAAAAATGGTGATGATGTTGTTTTTGAAACTGATAATGGTATGTTATTAGGTACTGTATGTAAAGAAGTATATAAAGAGAAAAAAAAGAATTTGGTTTTGCCATTATCAAAAGTTTTAAGAAAAGCAGATAAGAAGGATTATGACAAATATAAGAAAAATACCGTTGAGTCTGATAAAGCTTTAATAGAAGCAAAAAAAACAAGTAAAAGTATGGATTTAGATATGAATTTTGTTGATTGCTATTATAATTTGGATAAATCACAGTTAGTTTTCTTGTTTTTATCAGAAAATAGAGTGGATTTTAGAGAATTAGCTAAAAAATTAGCTGCAAAATATAAAACTCGTATTGAATTAAGACAAGTTGGTGTAAGAGATAAAGCAAAAAGAGTTGGTGGTTTAGGTCCATGTGGGTTGTTCCTATGTTGTAATGCTTTTTTAGCTGATTTTAATAGTGTTTCAATTAATATGGCTAAAAATCAGATGTTGGCATTGAATCCATCTAAAATTAATGGATTATGTGGAAGATTATTATGCTGTTTAGGGTATGAGAATGATACTTATACAGAAATGAAAAAAGATTTACCAAAAATTGGTTTAGTTGCTGATACTCCATTAGGAATGGGAAAAGTAGTATCTGTTGATATATTTAAAAAGACCTATTCTGTTGATTTAAAAGAAAAGGGAATAGTTACTTTTGATAAGGATACGAAAGAATAATGGAAAGATTAAATGATGTTTTAGGCTATAAAAATTTAAAAATATATCAAAACTCTGATTATTTTTCTTTTTCTTTAGATAGTATCATTTTAGCTAATTATGCTAATGTTAGATTAAGAGATAAACAAATAGTTGATTTTTGTACTGGTAATGCAGTTATTCCCTTAATTTTATCTAGAAGAACTAAAGCAAAAATTTATGGTATTGAAATTCAAAACAAATTAGCTGAATTAGCTAGAAAATCAGTAGAATATAACAAATTAAATGATCAAATAGAAATAGTTAATGAAGATATAAAAGATTTTTCAAAGAAATATATTTCTAAATTTGATCTTGTTTTGTGTAATCCACCGTACTTTAAAATAAATGAAAGAAGTAGTTTAAATGAATCATATGAAAAGAAAATTGCTCGACATGAAATAGCAATTAATCTTCAAGATGTATGTGATTGTGCAAAAAAAGTATTAAAAGATAATGGTAATCTATGTCTTGTTCATAGAAGTGATAGACTGATGGAAATTTTAGAAGTATTAAGAAAAAATAATCTAGAGCCTAAAAAAATAAAATTTGTTTATGAAAATATTAATAAAGAATCAACTTTAGTTTTAATAGAAGCTCAAAAATTAGGAAAAGTAGGTTTAAAAGTAGATAAACCATTAATTTTATATGAATTAGATGGAAAATTAACTGAAGAATATGGTAGATTACAAAAGGAGGTTTTAGGATGATTCAACATAGTTATGATGATAGTAAAAGCCTATATTTAATCCCAACTCCAATAGGTAATCTTGATGATATAACCGTAAGAGCACTTAATACTTTGAAGCAAGTAGATGTATTATTGTGTGAAGATACAAGAGATACAGGTTTATTATTAAAAAAGTATGATATTAAGCAAAATCTCGTTAGTTGTCACGAATATAATGAAGATAAAATAATAGATAAAGTAATAGGATATTTAGAAAAAGGAAAAAATGTAGGATTGGTAACAGATCAAGGCAGTCCTATTATTAGTGATCCTGGATACATTATTTCACGAGCTGTAATAGATGCAGGATATAATGTTATTAGTTTACCAGGAGCTACTGCTTTTGTCCCAGCTCTTTCAATGTCTGGGATAGAACCTTATCCATTCTTATTCTATGGATTTTTAAATGCTAAGGATAGTAAGCAAAAAAGTGAATTAATGAGTTTAAAAGATTTGAAATATACACTAATATTTTATGAATCAGTTCATAGAATAGAGAAAACTCTTAAAAATATGCTAGAAATTTTAGGTGATAGAAATATAGCTATTTGTAGAGAAATATCTAAATTGCATGAAGAAATATGTAGAGATAAAATTAGTAATGTGATACCTTTAATTTCTTCTATGAAAGGTGAATTTGTTATAGTAGTGGAAGGAAATAAAGAAAAAGTAGATTATAATAATTTAGATGTAGTTGAACATGTTAAACTATATACTGAAGATGGTATGAGTGAAAAAGAAGCAATAAAATTAGTTGCTAAAGAAAGAAATGTAGCAAAATCAGTTATATATAACGAATATCATAATAGGAAGTGATGTTATGAAATTAATAGTAGGATTAGGTAATCCAGGTAAAGAGTATCAAAATACTCGTCATAATATAGGTTTTAATTTCTTAGATTGTTATGTAGATTATAAGAATTTAGGTAATGACTGGACTAAGAAATTTGATGGATTATATATGAAAGTTAACATTGATGGAGAAAGTGTTATTCTTTTAAAGCCACAAACTTATATGAATTTATCAGGTAATTCTGTTAGAAAAGTAATGGATTATTATGATATTGATGTTAATGATATATTAGTTATTTCTGATGACCTTGATTTATCAATAGGTAACTATAAACTAAAGAGTAAGGGTTCATGTGGAGGACATAACGGTTTAAGAGATATTGAGAGTAAGATTGGTACTACTGAATATAAACGTTTAAAAATAGGTATTTCAAATGATAAAGACAAAGATACTAAAGATTATGTTTTAGGTAAATTATCTAAAGAAGATAAAAATATAATTGATAATCTTTATAAAGACTTATGTCCTGTTATAGATGATTATTTTGATATGAATTTCACTGATTTAATGAATAAATACAATCATAAGAATAGGTGATAGTATGAATTTTTTTGATCAACTTATGAATATTGAAATCAAAAAAAACATGGGTATATATAATACTACCGATGAATTTTTTTGTTTGTTTTTAAACAAGATTAGCAGAGAAACAAATAAGAATATTTTGATGGTAGTAAATAGTATTTATGAAGCTAATAAACTATATAATTCTTTAATAGATTATCATTCAAATACATATTTATTCCCAATGGATGACTTTTTAACAAGTGAAGCACTAGCTATTTCACCTGATTTAATGATTAATAGGTTAGAAACAATAAATGAAGTTTTAGAAAATGATAATAATATAGTTATTACTAATTTAATGGGATATTTAAGATTTTTACCTCTAAAAGAAGATTATCAGAAAAGTATTATTAGATTAGAAGCAGGTAATATAATTGAACCAAAAGAATTAGTAAGTAAATTGGTATCAATTGGATATACTAGAGATACTATTGTTAATAAGACTGGAGAATTTGCGAGTAGAGGTTATATTGTAGATATTTTTCCAATTGATGAAGATAATCCAATAAGAATTGAATTTTTTGATGATGAAATAGAATCTATTAGATATTTTGATCCAGATAATCAAAAATCTATTTCTGAAACAAAGGAGATAATAATTAAGCCTTTTTCAGAGTTTTTAACAACTAAAAATGTATCAGAAGAACATTTTAATAAACAAAAGTACCTTCCAAATTATGAAAAAATTTTAAATATTAGTAATTATCTTGAAAATTGTATAACAGTCTTCAAAGATTATGAACAATTAGAAACTAGTTATTTAAATATACTTGAAGAAACTCTTGAATTTAAAAAAGAAAAAGATACTGAATTTAAAGGTAATTATATGCATGAATTTAATAAATTAGATGTAGAATATCCAATTTATTACTATTCTTTAAATAATTTAAGTGCTAATGACAATGTATCTAAAATGTATGATTTGAATGTCAAAACAATTAATAATTTTAATGAAAATAGTGAAAGAATTAATGAATTTATCAATAAGCAAATAAAAGATAATAAAACAGTTTTAATATGTTTGAAGAAATATCAAATTAGAAGTATTAGAAAACATCTAAATATGAAATTAGTAGATAGTTCTTTTGCTGATATTAAACTAAATCAAGTAAATATTGTTGAAAATGAGCTATCAAAAGGTTTTATATATGGTGATTTTGTTGTTTTAACTGCGAATGAACTATTTAAAAACACAGAAAAAAAGAATAAATATACTACTAAGTATAAATATTCTGCTACAATTGATGATTTAAACAAGTTGTCTGTAGGTGATTATGTAGTTCATAATATTCATGGTATTGGTATCTATAATGGTATTAAAACACTTACTTTGAATGATATAACTAAAGATTATTTAGAAATTTTATATCAAGGTACTGATAAAATTTATATTCCAGTAGAAAAGATAGATTATTTAACTAAATTTTCTGGTAGAGAAGGAGTAAAGCCTAAAATTAATAAGTTAGGTGGTACAGAATGGCAAAAAACTAAGGCTCGTATACGTACTAAAGTTACTGATATAGCTGAAAGATTAATAAAATTATATGCTGAAAGAGAGACTCGTAAAGGCTTTGCCTTTTCACCTGATTGTGATTTATCAATAGATTTTGAAAATGATTTCCAATATGATTTAACAATTGATCAAAAGCGAGCAATTACTCAAATAAAAGAAGATATGGAGTCTCCTGTTCCAATGGATAGATTATTATGTGGTGATGTTGGATTTGGTAAGACAGAAGTAGCTTTTGTTGCGGCATTTAAATCAATTTTAGATTCTAAACAAGTTTTGTTCTTATGTCCAACAACAATTCTTTCTAAGCAACATTATGATAACGCTTTAACTAGATTCCAAAATTTTCCAGTTAATATAGCTTTATTAAATAGATTTACTACTCCTAAAGAAGTAAAAAGAATTGTTACTGGTTTAAAAGAAGGTACTATTGATATGGTTATTGGTACTCATAGACTATTAAGTGATGATATTAAATTAAAAGATTTAGGATTATTAATAATAGATGAAGAACAAAGGTTTGGAGTTGCTCATAAAGAAAAGATAAAGGAGTATAAGACTAATGTAGACGTCTTAACTCTTACAGCTACTCCTATTCCTAGAACTCTTCAAATGTCTTTGGTTGGAATAAGAAGTTTATCCTTAATAGAAACACCTCCAATTAATCGTTATCCTATTCAAACTTATGTAGTAGAAGAGAATAAACAAATTCTAAGAGAAGCAATATATAAAGAATTATCTAGAGATGGACAAGTATTTATCTTATATAATCGTGTTCAATCAATTAAAGAATTTGCCGCAAGAATTCATGATATAGTACCTGATGCTAGAATATGTATTGCTCACGGCCAAATGAATAAAACAGAATTAGAAGATACTATTTATAATTTTATAAATTATGAATATGATATTTTAATTTGTACAACTATCATAGAAACAGGTATTGATATACCTAATGTTAATACTTTAATTGTTATGGATGCTGATAGATTTGGTCTTAGCCAGTTATATCAAATTAGAGGAAGAGTAGGTAGAAGCGATAAGTTTGCTTATGCATATCTTATGTATCAACCATTTAAAAGTCTTACAGAAACAGCTGTTAAGAGATTAAATGTAATTAAAGAATTTACTGAATTAGGAAGTGGATTCTCTATCGCAACTCGTGATTTATCTATTAGAGGAGCAGGTGATATTTTAGGTAGTGAACAAGCAGGATTCATTGATAGTGTTGGAATTGATTTATATTTAAAAATTTTAAATGAAGAAGTAGAAAAAATTAATACAGGAAAAATCGAAGAAGAGGAAGAAGAAACCGATAGTTTCAAACCTTTGATAGAAGTAACAACTCATATTGATGATAATTATGTATCTGATGAAGAATTGAAGATTGAGATTCATAAGAAGATTAATTCAATAGATAGTGAAAGCAAATTTAACGAAATAAAATTAGAATTAGAAGATCGTTTTGGTAAATTAGATGAAGATTTAATAGTTTATATGTATGAAGAATGGTTTGAAAAACTAGCTAAGAAATTAAAAATCAGTAATATTCATCAAAATAAGAATTCTATTGAATTAGTATTTCCAGATGAATTTGTTTCTAAATTAGATACTGAAGAGGTATTCATGGATGCTTTTGAAGTTTCTAATATGTTTAGATTTAAAAGTAAAGGAACTAATTTAATTATTATCCTTGATATTATAAAATTAGAAAAACATCCGATATTCTACCTTGTTGAATTACTTAATAAAATTAATGTCAAATTTGGAAATAATATTGATAAAAATTAAGTGAATTGGTATATTTAATATGCTAGGAGTTGATAACATGAAAAATAAGACAAAAGAGGAGATGAAAACTCATCATATTGATAGTTATAAAAATACTATTATTGAGATGATTAAGAATAATACAAACTCTTTAGTTGATGATGATATTATGTCATTAATAAGAAAACCACCATTAGATTCAATGGATTTAATTCAAAGTAAATTCTTATCAATGTCAAAAAAGAATAAGATAATTCTAAATAGTGATGAATTAAGTAAAATACTTAATAATTATCGTAGTAGAGTTTTAGAAATTAGTAGTAAGATTAAAAAAATTAGAATTACTGATTTGTCCAAAAAGATAACTTCTACTAAATTGAAAGATAACGAAATAATAAAAATTAATAAGAAAGATTTTATTCAAATAAATAAAGACATTAAGAAAATTATTAAGGAGCAAGTATCTCTTTCAATAGAAAAAGAAATATTAAAGCATATTGATTCAGTTTTTGCTAAAAATATTGATCCAAAAACAAAAGATAAGATAATTAAAGATATGACTAAATATTTAAAAAAGAACTATCTTAGCCAATTAATGGAGAATATTGATATTAAGATTCTTGTTAAAGATACAACTTTAATAAATAATTCTAAGGAACAAGCAGAAAGATATTTATTTACTTTAAATAATTCGAGATTACTTAATGAATTAGATTGAAAACTTGTTTATTAATAAAAAATATGATACTATAGGGCATATTTGAAATGTGTTGATGAAGAGCTTATGTATAAAATATTTAATTTTAGAGAACTCGGTTGGTGAAAAAGAGTATTAAATTAGTACATAAGTATGGCTTCTGAACTTCTATATCGATATGTAGGTATGGACGTAGATAGGCGTTAACTATTTGAGTGTATAATACGAGTTATTATAAAATAAGGTGGTACCGCGAATAATCGTCCTTATGTTTATAATAACTTTTTTTATTTTAGGAGGGATAAAAATGGAAAAAGAAAAATACTACATTTCAACTGCAATTGCATATACTTCAGGAAAACCTCATATTGGTAATACTTATGAGATTGTTTTAGCTGATGCGATAGCTAGATTTAAAAGATTAAAAGGCTATGATGTTTATTTTCAAACTGGTACTGATGAACATGGAGAAAAGATTGAATTAAAAGCAAAAGAAGCAGGTAAAACTCCACAGGAATTTGTGGATGAAGTAGCTGCTGAAATTAAACGTATTTGGGATATTATGAATACTAGCTATGATCGCTTTGTTAGAACTACTGATCCAGCACACGAAAAAGTAATTCAACATATTTTTAAGTATATGTATGACAAAGGAGATATCTATTTAGGTAAATATGAAGGATGGTATTGTACTCCTGATGAAGCATTTTGGACTGATAGTCAAGTTGTAGAAAATGAAGATGGTAAATTAGTTTGTCCTGAATGTGGTAGAGAAGTAGAAAAAAAGAGTGAAGAAGCATATTTCTTTAAACTTAGTAAATATCAAAAACAATTAGAAGAACATATTGAAAAACATCCAGAATTTATTCAACCTGAATCGCGTAAGAATGAAATGATGAATAACTTCATTAAGCCAGGCTTACAAGATTTATGTGTATCAAGAACTTCATTTAAATGGGGAATTCCAGTAGACTTCGATGATAAGCATGTAGTTTATGTATGGTTAGATGCTTTAAGTAACTATATTACTAATATTGGTTATGATACTGATGGTGGTAATGAAGAATTTAAGTATAAATGGCCATGTGATCTTCATTTAATAGGTAAAGATATTATTAGATTCCATACTATCTATTGGCCATGCTTCTTAATGAGTCTGGATGTGCCATTACCAAAACAAGTATTTGGACATCCATGGTTAATTATGGCAGATGGAAAAATGTCTAAATCAATAGGTAATGTAGTTTATGCTGATGATTTAGTAGAAGAATTTGGTGTAGATGCTGTTAGATATTATTTTCTACATGAAATCCCATTTGCTAATGATGGAATATTTACTAGAGATTTATTGATAGAAAGAATTAATGGAGACTTAGCTAATGTTTTAGGTAACTTAGTTCAAAGAACTATTTCAATGGGTAAAAAGTATTTTGATGGAAAAGTTGCTAATAAGAAAGTAAGTAATGAATTTTCTGAGAAGTTTATTAAAAATATAAATAACTTAGATGAAAAAGTAACTGCTAAGATGGATGAATTACAAATAAGTGATGCTATTAGTGAAATATTTGAAGTTCTAAGAGCAAGTAATAAATACATTGATGAAACTACTCCATGGGTTTTAGCTAAGGATGAAAGCAAAAAAGATGAGTTAGAAACAGTTTTATATCACTTGTTGGAATCAATAAGGGTATGTGCCAGTCTTTTAGAACCATTCTTACCTGAGACAAGTGAGGAAATATTAAGACAAATTAATATTGATAATCAAGAATTAAATTTTGTAGAAGATAATAAATATGAACTTAATGATCCAAAACCAATCTTCTTAAGAATTCAAGAAAAATAGAAGATACCAATCTTCTTTTTTTTGTACTATAATATTTCTAGGTGATTATATGTATATAGATACTCATTGTCATTTGTCTGTTGAAGATTATGATGATATAGATTTAGTAATAAAAGAGAATAAAGAAAACAAAGTAAATAGAATTATTATTTCTGGATGTACCAAAGATAGTATTATTGAATCCATTGATTTAACTAATAAATATGAAGGTATTTACTTAACTATTGGTTATCATCCTAGTGAAGTTAATGAAATAACAGATAAAGACTTAGAATTATTAGAAGAACAAATAAAATCTAATTCTAGAATAGTAGGAGTAGGAGAAATAGGACTAGATTATCATTATGGTAAAGAAGATATAGAACTTCAAAAAGAATTGTTTAGAAAGCAAATGGCTTTAGCAGAAAAGCTACATTTACCAGTAGTAATTCACAGTAGAGATGCAACAGAAGATACTATTGGTATTTTAAAAGAGTTTCCTAATGTAATAGGTGATATTCATTGTTTTAGTGGTAGCCTTGAAACAGCAAAAATATATATTTCTATGGGATATAAAATAGGAATTGGTGGAGTAGTAACATTTAAGAATAGTAATTTATACAAAGTAGTAGAAGAAATAGGAGTAGAAAACATAATTTTAGAAACAGATGCTCCATACTTAGCTCCAGTACCTGTAAGAGGAAAACAAAACTCATCTAAGTATATTCCATATATAGCTGAAAAGATTTCTGAAATATTAAGTATTTCTGTTGAAAAAGTAGCTAAAATCACTACTGAAAATGCTATTACTTTGTTTGACTTGAAGTAGTTTTTATGATATCGTATTATTAATAATAGGGTGAGTGATGCTATGTTAAAAAAGAATAAAAAACAAGTTGTAACAGCAATATCTATAGTATTAATTTTATTCGTTCTTTCATTTGTTTTTAGTATTTTTTATTTTAATAGTCATAAGCAATCAAACTCATCAGATGATATTACGGTAAAATTTGATAAATCTAAAAATATAATAATTACGAGTGATTTACCAATTTCTGATGAATTAGGCAAGAAAATCGATGGTAAGGGAACTGATACAGGTATACAAGGATATATGGAAATTAGTATTACTAATAATTTATCAAGGACAGTTGAATATGAAATATATATCAATAAAATCCAATTATCAGATGAAATAAGAGGAAATTATATTAAATATTATTTAACTGATGAAGCAGATAATCCTTTGAAAGGGTTTGAAAAAAATGCAATTCCTACTTATAATGATTTACCAGTTTTAATGGATTTACCTAGTAGTAATCTTTTATATAGAGGAACAATAAAAGAAAAGGAAAAACAAAAATTAATATTACGCTCATGGTTATCAGATAGTTATGTAGTATCCAATGAGCAACATAGCTTTAATTATGATGTATATGTAAGGACTAAATAGGAGGAAATATGGAGAATAAAAAGAGTGGGGAATTATCTAGAAAATTTTGGTATGTACTTCTTGGAGTATGTCTAGTTTTAATTGTTTTTGTAGGAATTATCTTTTTCTTGTTTGCTAATAGAGAAGAAGAAGTTATAGAGAAAAAGGTAAAGGGTGGAAATATAGTATTAAATTATACTAATAATATTACTGGTTTGAATTTAACCCAGATTACTCCAACTGAAGATTCTGTTGGTATGAAAAATGATAAAGAAGGACAATACTTTGATTTTTCAGTTGATATTGATGTTGATGAAGCTAATTCAATTGAATATGAAATAGCTGTAATAAAAAACGAAAGAATATCAACACTTAGTGATGATGATATGAAAATTTATTTAGAGAAAGAAGAAAGTGGAACTTACAATAAGGTTTTTGGACCATCTGTATATAAGTCTTTAAAGAAAGATACAAAATTAGGTTCTCCTGAAGGAAGTATGGTTCTAGTAAAGGAAAAGACAACTAAATCTTTAAAAGATAATTATAGATTAAGACTATGGTTATCAAGTAGTAGTGTTGTTCAAACAGGAAATTATAGTGTTGAAGTAGTAATTAACGGAAAAGCTAATTAGAAGTGTCAAGTACACTTCTTTTTTTTATCAAATATAGCATTTTTATAGATGAGGGTATTATAATATATTTAGATAGGAGGGATATCATGAGTAGTTTTAGTACGAAAACTAAACAAATTCATTATTTAGTTTACTTTGTTGTACGTTCATTTTTGATAACTGTCTTTTGTTTTATCTCTCTATTGTGTTTTGCATTTTTATTATATTTCGGAGATTTGTTATTATCTACTAGTAAAGGTAATTATAAAAATCCTTTATTTGGAGCTTATTTAATCGTTTCTCCAAGCATGGTTCCAACAATAAAAATAAATGATGCAATAATTATTAAAAGAATTGATCATGATAAATATAATATAGGAGATATTATTACTTTTTCTTCATCAGATGTTAATTATTCTGGGAAATTAGTGACTCATAGAATTGTTAATAAAAAGAATGCTTCAGTTGATGAATCTATTTATACAACTAAAGGGGATAATAATATGCAAGTTGATAAAGCTTTAGTAAAAACAGAAGACATTTATGGAAAAGTATTATTTAAAATTCCTGCAGTAGGAAAAATGCAAGCATTAGTTTCAAGCCCTGCTCGTTTCTCTTTAAGTTTGTTGATTCCAGCTATGATATTATTAATTTATGAATTAAGTAGAATACTATTTATAATGTCAAAAAGAAAAGCGTAACGCTTTCTTTTTATTACTCTTTAATTTATAATAAGTTTGTTGGTGATAATATGGAAAAGTATAATGTAAGTTTTAAAAAAAAGTTTGGGCAAAATTTTTTGAAAGATAATCGAATAGTAAAAAGAATAGTAGATATTTGCGATATTGATAATAATTCTTTGGTAATTGAAGTTGGTCCAGGCGGAGCTATAATGACAAAAGAATTAGCTACTAGAGCTAAAAAAGTAATAGCTTATGAAATAGATAAAGATTTAGAAAATGAATTAGCAATAAAACTAAATTCATATTCTAATGTTGATATTATTTTAAGGACTTTTTAGTATCTGATTTAAAAGAGGATGTTTCTAAATATGAATATGAAAAACTTTTTTTTGTAAGTAATGTTCCTTATTATATAACAACGCCAATTATTTTAAAATTAATGAATTCAAATTTAAAATTCAATAAAATTGTTATGATGGTTCAAAAAGAAGTAGGAAATAGATTTTCAACAGCTCCAGGAAGTAGAGAATATGGTTCAATAACTGTTCTTTTAAATTATTTTTATAATATAAAAAAAGAAATATTTGTTTCAAAGAAAGAATTTATTCCAGTACCAAAGGTTGATAGTGTAGTAGTTTCCTTTACAGAAAAAGAAGAAAAATTACCATTAAAAGATTTTGATTATTTTGAAAAATTATTAAAAGAAGCATTTCAATATAAAAGAAAAAATATTAGAAATAATTTGAAAAAATACAATTTGGAAATAGTTGAAAAAGTTCTTAATAGATATAATTTTGATTTAAATGCACGCGCAGAGATGCTAAGTGTTGAAACATTTGTTGATTTAGCTAATGAATTATATGATAGTAATTGTTGATTGAAAGAATTTAAAACAGTCAAATTGGCTGTTTTTATTATGCTTTCCTTGTATATAAAATGATAGTATTGTAAAATTATAATATAGGCTGATATAACAGAGGTAGATAAAGATGGCAAAAATTAAAAATATAGAGTGGGAAACTAATCCTAGCGAATTTTTAAATCCTGAAAAGACTAAGCAACTAGCTCAATCTTTTACTAGTGGCAAATTAACTAAGATTACTGGAGATATATCTAATCAGATTAATAGTGATATGGATAAAGGGTTATCTGTAGATGCTTTAAGTATTGAAGGAAGAGCACCATTAAATGAAATAGCTCAAGAAATGTTGAAAAGACTTGAAATTACTAGTACTGATTTAGATAGTGTTGGTAATGAAATAATATCTGCTGGAAATAATCATACGGTGGAAGAAGTAGAAACTTATTATGATAAAGTAATGAAAGAGTATAATAAGAGAAAAGACGTATTGAGAGAAGCTGTAGATAATTATAATAGTAATTTGCAAGTTCCTGTTAAAAGCGGTAAAAAAGATGAAAATGGTAATGTTTTAAAAGAAACTTTATCTAAGATAAAACTAATAAATGGAGAAGATGATAATTACCAAAAAGTTATTATTTCTGGAAAAAGAGATTCAAGAAATAAATATTACTCAGCTGTATCAGAGGCTTTATCTAAAGTAGAAGAAATGTATCCAAAACCTGAAGAGGCAAATAGGTATAAAGTGAAGTGGGGAAATTTATCTTCAAGTGAGAAACCAATTACCCCTAATACAGCTGATGACATGAATGCAAATACGGGTTGGGAAAGTTATGAAGATGCTGCTAATGAAGGATATACTATAATGACCCCAGAAGAATTTGAAGAACGTAAACCAAAAGGTTATAAATCATATCAAGATTATTTAAAAGCTATGTATCAAAAATATGTTGTGAATGTAAAATATAAACCTGAAATTAAGACTGGTAAGATAGATACACAATTAACTAAAAATGATGGTAAGACAATATTTGCTACTGTTAAATATGAAGGTGAATATATAGAATATTATAATGAAGATGGTATAAAGGTAAGAGCTCCTTTAGCTATAGCTAAATATGTGGATGGAGAAATTGTCTATGTTCCGATGACAGAAAATCAAAAGAAAAAATATATTAATAAGGTTACCCAATATTATAATGACGTCATGGATAATAAGAAACTTTATTCAGATAAATTTAAAGAGGAGACTGGTAAAAGAGTTGAATCAGTAACAATGGTTTATATTGATCCAGATTCACGCGAAAATATCCAAGCAGCTGACCAATCTGCAGCATACTGTTCTAAAACAAACGGATATAGCAATCGTTCTGATATTGTTATTTATTCAGATGAATTTTTGAATTTTGATGATAAAAATAGTTATAATAATCACCAATGGCAATATGATTATATGTTGGAAGCATATACTCATGAAAATGGACATGCTTATGCAAATAATAAGAGGATTTTTAAAGATAGGGATACTAATGCTACATGGAAAAGTATTTATGATCAAGTAACTAGTAAAGACGTTTATGAAGTTAATAAAGAAACATTAAGGGAATATTCCTTATCTAATAAATATGAATTGTTTGCTGATTCAACAGATTATTATTTTCATCAACCAGATCGATTGAAGAATGTAGAAATTAATATAGATGTAGATGGAAAAAAATACGAGACATTATATGAATATATGGATTATGTATTAAATTAGGAGGGTTACTATGAAATTGAAAAATACAAGCGAACCAAAATTGATTATTAATAGAGATGTTCCATTAAAAAAAGTAATTGGTGGAGGAGTAATTATTTTTTCATTAGCCGCAACATTTGTTACAATTGATAAACTTGGACCAGAAATGTTGGATAGTGATGAATATGGTTTTTATAGTACACATTATTTAGAAAATTTAAATCAAATAAATCAAAAAGATTATGATTTAAGATTTGATGAAATATACAGAAATGTAACTTTTTCATATAACAATAATACGTATTCTGGATCTTCTATATATATAATTTCTTATGATGATGGAAAAGCACATCTAGTAGATAGTAATAATAGAAATATTGATTTGTTGACTAATGAGAGCATAAAAGCTAAAAAAACAAAAGCAATTCCATTTAAAGAATCTAGTGTATTTTATCAACTATATGTAGCTGGTATTATAAAAGATGAAGATGTCATTTTATCTCCTAATTATTTGAATATTATAGCTAATTGGGATGGTGAAAAGCATTATCAAACAGTTGATTTAGTTGCAGAACAAAAAACAAAATTAGAATATAGGGAAAAATATGGAGGTAAGTAGAATGGATAATTACAAATTAAATAATAACGAAATAATATATCCCTTGTTTCAAGTAGAAATAGATGATAAAAAATATTTGTTCTATAGCTATAAAAAAGATAACTTAACTGTAGAAGATGTTTATGTTGGAGAAGAAAATAATAATGATTTACTTCCTGTTAGTGATGAAATATTACAAAAATTAGAAGAAGAGTACAAAAATTTTTTTGAATAATAAAAAGAAGTGTTTCTACTTTCTTTTTTTTTTGCATAAAATTCATTGGGTGATGATTAATTGAATTTTAAAATAGGAGATTTAGTCAGTAGAAAATCTCATAATAATGACATTGTTTTTAAAATAAATAACATTGTTAATGATATTGTTTATTTATCTGGTTATAATGTTAGATTATGTGCTGATGCCAATATTAGTGATCTTACTAAAGTAGAAAAAGCAATAATTGATGATAGAGAAATAATTGAAAAAAATCTTGAATTTTTGAATTTTGATAGGGATCAATATTTTTATCTCCCGGGGAAAATACTTCATGTTGATAGTGATAATAACTATTTAAAAAGATGCATGAATTTTTATAAAAAGATGGGTATAAAAGCTAATGGGATTGTATTGAAAGAATCGGATATTTCTAAAAAGATAATTGAACTAATAAATAAATATAAACCGGATATTATAGTTATTACTGGTCATGATTCATTTGTATCTAAAAGTGATAATAAATTAGATTCTAGTAATTATGAAAATAGTGATAATTTTATATCTGCTATAAAGGAAGCTCGTAAATATGAAAAAAGTCAGGATAAATTAATAATAATAGCTGGTGCTTGTCAGTCTAACTATGAAGAACTAATTATGGCTGGAGCAAATTTCGCTTCAAGCCCTAAGAGAATAAACATTCATGCACTAGATCCTGCTATTATCGCTACATCAATAGCATTATCTGACAAAAATCAAAGTATTGATTTAATAAAAACGATTGAAAAAACAAAATATGGTAGTGCTGGAATAGGTGGAATAATTACAAATGGAACTATGTATGTGGGGTATCCTAGATGAATTTAGATACTGCAAAAAAACTTGTTTTTGAACAAAAGGGAAAAGAACATCATTTTGTATATATTGGTAGTAGAAATCAAATAGAAGAATTTGATGGAAAAATAATTGAATTATATCCGGCTATATTTTTAATAGAACTTGATAATGGAATGATAAAAAGTTTTACGTATAGTGATTATGTCATAAGGACTATAAGAATAATATCATAGTTAAATTTTGTTGCTTTTTCAAAAAGAATATTATAAAATATTTTATATAAAGTTATTTTACTTTATGAGGGAGGAATATTCATATGGAAATTACATCTGTAAATGTACGTAAGATTGAAAAAGAAGGTTCTCGTATGAAAGGAATCGCATCTATTTTATTAGATGATAGTTTTGCAGTACATGATATCAGAATAATTGAAGGAGACAACGGTTTATTCATAGCTATGCCAAGCCGAAAAACAGCTACTGGAGGATACCGTGATATAGCTCATCCAATTAATCCAGAAGTACGTGCTATGTTTGAAAAAGCAATTTTAACTGCTTACGAAGAAGCAGAAGATGTTCAAACAGAAGAGTAGATGCTAGTTTTGAAACTAAAGCATCTTTTTTTTTGCATATTATTTTTTCTAGTTCATATATTTTATTAGGAGGAATAATATGGATAGAGATAATTCTAGTATTAGTACTTATAATCATAGTGTTAATTTGTTAGAAAGAAAAACATTAGTAATAACCGGAGTAAAGAAAATCGAAAACTTTGATAAATTGCATTTTTTATTAGAAACAACTATGGGTTACATGTTAGCAAAGGGAGAATCACTTGAATTAATAAAGTTGGATACATTAGCAGGTAATGTAACGATAAAAGGTAATATTAATTGTATAGATTATTTGCTAGATAATAAAAATGGAAAAAAAGATGAGAGTATTCTATCTAAACTATTTAAATAATGACATTAAAAATACAAATGATAAGTTTGCTTGTTTCTTTTATATATGGTTTTTTATTTTATTTAGTTTTTATAAAAATACATAGTTATTTAATAACAAAAAAGAAGAAGATTATATATAATCTCTCTTTTGCAACAGTTATTTCATTAGGTTATTTTTTAATTATGTATTTATTTAATTCTGGATATCTACATTTATATTACTTATTGTCTATAGCACTCGGTATTTTAATTGCTTATAAGATGACAAAATAATGTCAAATACTATCTTTTTTTCTTGGATTTGTTGAAACATAATTTTTCAAGGTTGTATAATATAAGGTGAAAAGGTAGGTGAATGTGATGGCAAGAAAAAAGAAAAAAGTTAGAACTAGATTTTTTCTATTGGGATTTACTTCAATATTTATAATAGTTGCTGTGACATTTACTATCGGTAAGTATTGGATAGAAATATTTGATAAGTATCAAGAAAAGAGAGCTTTAGAAAAAGAATTGACTAGTTTGAAAGAAAAAGAAGAAGAATTAAAAGTAGATGCTGACAAACTACAAAATCCTGATTATATTGCTAGATATGCAAGAGAAAAATACTTGTATTCTAAAGAAGGAGAATTTATTTTACAAATTCCAGAAGAATAATATAATTCTTCTTTTTTTTTAGTTAGTTATGTTATAATATATGTTGGTTAGGTGGTGATTATATGTTGCATATTGATGATAATTTTATATTTCATAAATTTGATAAAATAGTTGTTGGGTGTTCAACTGGACCAGATTCAATGGCTCTTGTCGATATGTTGCTTAAAATTAGAGAAAAATATCAATTATCAGTTATTGTTGCTCATGTTAATCACAATGTTAGAAAAGAAAGCTATACAGAGGCAGAGTTTTTAGAAAATTATTGTAGAGAAAATGATTTGATTTTTGAATCAATGATTATTGAGAATTATGGTGATGATAATTTTCATAATGAAGCTCGCTTTATTAGATACAACTTTTTTGAGAATATTGTTCATAAGTATGATGCTAATTATTTGATGACTGCACATCATGGAGATGATTTAATTGAAACAATTTTAATGAGAATAGTCAGAGGTTCTAACTTATCGGGATATGGTGGGTTTAAGAATATTATTGATATGGATGATTATACTATTGTTAGACCATTAATTGGTTATACAAAAGAAGAATTAGAAGAATATGATAAAGAGAATAATGTTCCTTTCTTTGTAGATGCATCTAATAGTAAAGACACTTATACTCGTAATAGATATCGTAAATATGTATTGCCATTCTTGAAAGAAGAAGATCCTAATGTCCATATAAAGTTTAGTAAATTTAGTAATTCTTTATATGATGCTAGTAAATTTATTAATAAATTACGTGATAAGTCCTTGAATCGAGTATTAGAACAAGGTAAAATACTAATTGATAAATTTTTATTAGAAGATGAGTACTTACAAAAAGAAATACTATATTATTTATTAAATGATTTTTATCAAGATGATTTAATGCTAGTAAATGATAAACATATTGACTTGATTATGAATTTGATAAAAAGTTCTAAAGCAAATAGTTATGTTAATCTACCAAATGAAGTAATTGCTAGAAAAGATTATAATTATTTTGAAATAATTAAAGAGACTGAAATTATTACAGGTTATGAAATAGAATTTGATAATTATGTATCATTACCTAATAATCATACTATTGAAAAAATAGAAGAAACAGATGATAATAGTAATAATATTTGTAGATTGAATAGTAAAGAAATAACTTTACCTTTAATAGTCCGTACTAGAAAAATAGGAGATAAAGTTCAAGTTAAGGGATTAGATGGTAGTAAAAAAGTTAAAGATATTTTTATAGATAAGAAAATTTCTTTAATAAATAGAGATAATTGGCCTATAGTAGTTGATTCAACAGGAAAGATAGTTTGGATTCCTGGATTAAAAAAATCAATTTTTGACAAAAAAAAGTCTGAAATATATGATATAATATTGAAATATAAATAGGAGGAATGTGTGTGAATAATAAACTAGATAAGAAAGTAATTAAAAAAGGATTGTTACCATACTTATTTTTATTCATTATAATGCTAGGAGTATTATATGTATTTAATGTTTTAAATAGAGATATAAATGAATTATCGTATGATGAATTTATTAAAAAATTAGAAACAGGAAAAGTAACTGAATTGGAATTAGTTGCTAGAGGTAATGGACAAACTTATGAGGCTAGGGGTACATTAACTGGTTATAAGAAGAATGAAAGTTTTTATGCTGCATTACCTTTAAGTGAAGAAGTAATGAAAAAGATTGTTGCTGCTAGTGATCGACAAGAGTTTAAATTAACTGTTAAACCTGATCCAGATGCTTCATCTTTATTGATTATTTTAGTAAATGTAGTACCAATATTATTGTTTATTGGAATAGTATTCTGGATTTTCAACAAACAATTAGCTGGTAATAGAAATTCACTTGATTTTGGAAAGAGTAGGGCTAAATTAGTAAGTGATGATAATCAAGTTACATTTAAAGATGTTGCTGGATTAAAAGAAGAGAAAGAAGAAGTAAGTGAATTAATTGATTTCTTAAAAGATCCAAAGAAATTCCAAAAATTAGGAGCTAGAATACCTAAAGGGGTATTATTAATGGGTCCTCCAGGAACTGGTAAAACATTACTTGCTAAAGCAGTTGCTGGTGAAGCAAATGTTCCATTTTACTTTATAAGTGGATCTGACTTTGTTGAGTTGTTTGTTGGTGTAGGAGCTAGTCGTGTACGTGATATGTTCCAACAAGCTAAGAGAAATGCACCATGTTTAATATTTATTGATGAAATAGATGCTGTAGGTCGTCAAAGAGGTACTGGTTTAGGTGGAGGACATGATGAGAGAGAGCAAACTCTAAATCAGTTACTTACTGAAATGGATGGATTTGGTCAAAATGAAGGAATTATTATAATTGCTGCTACTAATAGACCGGATGTATTAGATCCAGCATTACTTCGTCCAGGAAGATTTGATAGACAAGTTACAGTTAATTTACCAGATGTTAGAGGAAGAGAAGAAATATTAGGAGTCCATGCTAAGAATAAGATTTTAGCAGAAGGTATAACTTTAAAGAATTTAGCTAAAAGAACTCCAGGATTTAGTGGAGCTGATCTAGAAAACTTACTTAATGAAGCAGCACTTCTTGCTGTTAGAAGAAACAAAGATGAAATCGGTATGAGTGAAATAGATGAAGCAACAGATAGAGTACTTATGGGACCTGCTAAGATTAGTCATAAATATAGTGAAAATGATCGTAAATTAGTTGCTTATCATGAAGCGGGACATGCTGTTATAGGTATAAAATTAGCTAATGCTAGTGATGTTCAAAAAGTAACTATTATTCCTCGTGGATCTGCTGGTGGATATAATATGATGGTACCAAGTGAAGAAAAGTTATGTTCTACTAAGACAGATTTATTAGAACAAATTACTGGTCTTTTAGGAGGAAGAACAGCTGAAGAAATTACTTTTGGAGAAATAACTACAGGAGCTCATAATGACTTTGAAAAAGCTACTAAAATAGCTCGTGCAATGGTTACTGAATATGGTATGAGTGATTTAGGACCTCTTCAATTTGAACAACCATCAGGTAGTGTCTTCTTAGGAAGAGATTATAATAAACCACAACACTTCTCTAATGAAGTTGCTAATGAAATTGATATCGCAATGCGTAAGATAATTGATGATTGTCATAAGAAAGCAACTGAAATTATTAAGAAAAATAAAGACTTATTAAAGTTAATTGCAGAAACATTATTAGAATATGAAACATTAACTAAAGAGCAAATTGATTACTTAGTAGAACATGGTAAAATGCCAGAGGAAGATGAAACAAATTATGAATCATTATCTATTACTAAATTAAAAGCTATTGCTAAAGAAAAAGGTATTGAAGGATATTCTAAAATGAATAAAGCTGAACTATTAAAAGAATTAGATGAGAAAAACTAATTCTTTTTTCTTGAAAAAGAAATAAATAAAAAGTATACTTATCCTAGGAGAATAGGTATGAGAATAGATAAAGATAACATAAAAATTATTTTAATTTTATTAGTAGTATGTCTAAGTCTAGGATATGCCTATATTAATAGTGATTTAAATATCAATGGAACAGCTCAAGTAAAAAATGCTAACTGGGATATTCATTGGGCAAATATACAAGTAACCAATGGTAGCGTAAGTGCATCTACTCCAACAATCAGTAATCAGACAACAGTAAATTATAGTGTAGTATTAAATTTACCAGGAGATTATTATGAGTTTACTGTAGATGCGGTAAATGGTGGTAATATAGATGCGATGATAGATACAATAGATTCAAAGTTAAATGGAGCAACTATTACCGCACTACCAGATTATTTAAATTATACAGTAAGTTATTACGATGGGATGCCATTACAAACAAATCAATTATTAGCAGCAAATACAACAGAGAAATATAAAGTAAGAATAGAATATAGAACAGATATAGAATTAAATCAGATTCCAGCAACTAATCAGGACTTAACTCTACAATTTACAGTAACATATAGGCAAGCAACAGATGATGCAGTTAGTGTACCACATCCAGTTTCTTTTGCCGACGATAGTTGGTCAACAATAATAGCAGCTGTACAATCAGGAAATACCAGTAACTACAATGTAGGAGATACAAAGACAGTAGATATGGGAACATTAGGAACACACACCATAAGAATAGCCAACAAATCAACACCAACGGAATGCTCTACAACAGGATTCTCACAAACAGCTTGTGGATTTGTATTAGAGTTTGCAGATATAATCACAACACATAGAATGAATTCTGCAAATAATACTAATGCTGGAGGATGGCCAGCAAGTGAGATGAGAACATATGTAAATAGTGATATATATAATGCATTACCATCTGAATTAAAGAATGGAATAATGAATACAACAGTAGTATCGGGACATGGAGATAATTATTCGAATAACTTCACATCAACAGATAAATTGTATTTATTATCAACGCATGAGATATGGAAAGACAGTGATGGTAATATAGAAAGTGGAATTGATCACGTTGATACAGCATATAACAATACAAGACAATTAGATTATTATAGTGCTCAAGACATTACAACTTCAAACTGCTCAGGAGCTATTAAACAATATAATAGTTCAAGTATTAATTGGTGGCTACGCTCGGCTCATTCTGGATCTTATGCGAGTTTCTTAAATGTGGTCAGCAATGGTATTTGGAGTAGCGATTCTGCTAACGGTATTGATGGTGTTTCGCCAGCTTTCCGAATTGGATAATAAGAATAGCAATTCAAATAATTATTTTGAATATAAAGAAAATTAAAAACAATCTGGGAAGAAGTAATAACTTGGATTGTTTTTTTTTGTTGATATATAATAATTTTTCTTGCAAAACAAACAAAAATGGTTATAATATAAGTCAAAAGGAGTGAAATGTATGGCTAAAAAAGTAGTTGATAAGGAAAAATTAGCTAAAGTTACTAAAAAAGGGAAAGGTTTTATGGGTGAATTTAAAGAATTCATCATGCGTGGAAATGTTATGGATATGGCTGTCGGTGTTATTATCGGTGGTGCATTTTCAGGAATCGTTACAGCATTAACTGATGACTTCATTAAT
>JAFWGF010000040.1 GCA_017512495.1 Bacilli bacterium | reverse complement strand
TATTACATTATAATTTAGTTTTTATTTAATGATTTCATTAAATAGAGATTACTATTTTTATTGATGATTTAGTTCATCTATCGGTTAATAATCTTTTTAAGATTATTTAATAATACTATTAGTATTATTATTAAAAAATATATCGAATATTCAGCACTTGAATCTTATTACTACTATTGAAAAATTACAATTTTATGTGAAGAAGGAAAACTTCTAAAACAGTGACGCTACAGTCGTTAATGAAAACGATGTCTACTTTAGCGGGTAGCTTGTAGTTCCTAAAAACCAAGAATATTGTTTGTTTATCAGACAGACGATTGTTCAAAAATGATTGTTTATATAGTGGTAGTTTATTATATAAGGGATTATTTTTAATCATAAGGTTCATTACTTATGATTTTTTTTGTTTTTAGTACCTTGTTTTTTTATTTGAATATTGTTATAATTCTTTTATAGTAGAATTGGAGGGGCAATATGGGAAAATATAATTTAGGTATGTCATCTAGTGAAGTTGCTAATTTCTTTGATAAAAAAAATCTTTATGTAGATAATAAAAAGGCTAAGGTAATGGTAGATGATGTTGTAAAACAATTAGATATAATAAACTCTTCTTTATCTAAAGTTAGTGCATTATTATTTGAATCAGTATCTTTGAAGTATGTTAAAGGTTCTAGAGCTACAGCTTTTAAGGGTTGGGCTAGAAAAGCTAAGTCTCAAGCTGCAGCATCTTTAAAACTTTCTAATAATGTTCATACAAAATTGGAAGATGATATTAGAGATTATCCAATTAAATTGTTAGATGATAGAATTGCTGAATTAGAAAGAAAAATAGCTAGTTTAACTAAGTAAAGGAGAATAATATGGAAAATCAAGAATTAAAAGCTTTATCTATGGAATTAAAAACAGAATTATTAAAACTTGAAAATGCTTTAAATAAATTAGATGATGATTTAGTTTTATTACAGAATGATGAATCAATGCATAGTGTTTGGACTGGGGTTAATGCATATATTTCTATAAAAGGATGTCTTGCTCATTCTGATCATGATAAAAATTTATTGAAAAATTTGTGTAAATGTTCTGATTATTTAGAATCTTTACAAAAATAGTGTAAAAAAATAAAATAATTGTTGACTTAATTGAATTATTATTGTAATATATGTTTCGAAAGGAAGAAAAATAGGTGTTTTATACGGTTTTTCTTCTTCTTTTTTTGTTTTATAGGTGATAAAATGGGGCAATATTTTGATAATGACAATTTACCTAGTAAAATGGTGAAAACTGAGTGCTTCGTATTAGGAAAGAAATTTATTTTCTTTACTGATAATGGAGTTTTTTCAAAGGACGGTTTGGACTTTGGCAGTAGACTTCTTCTTGAATCAATCCCGCTTGAAGAGGTTGGAGGCAAAGTTCTTGATATGGGATGTGGTTATGGAGTATTAGGAATTATATTAAATAAAATTACTTCTTGTTCTGTTGATATGGTTGATGTTAATCTTAGAGCATTACATCTTACAAATATTAATGCTAAAGAGAATCATTGTACTGATTATAAAGTTTATGAAAGTAATTGTTATAGTAATGTAGAATCTAGATATTCTTGTATTATTACCAATCCGCCTATTAGGGCAGGTAAAAAAATAGTCTATGATATAGTGATGAATGCTAAAGATTATTTAAATGATGACGGTGTGTTATTTATAGTAATTAGGAAAGAGCAAGGTGCTAAATCGCTAATTGTCGACTTAGAGAAAGTTTATAATGTAGAAGTGATTCAAAAGAAAAAAGGCTTTTATATTATAAAATGTTTAAAAGCTATTAAAAAAAATGTGGGGTGAATAATAGTGTCATATAGAACGGTAAAATATGGTGACTATAGAGAAAGACGTAATTTCTCTAGAATTAGAAATTCTTATGAATTAAAGGATTTATTAGAAATCCAAAAGAAATCTTATAATTGGTTTGTTGAGACAGGTATTAAAGAAGTATTCCAAGATTTATTTCCAGTAGAAAATTTTTCAGGTACCTTATCTTTAGAATTTGGAGATTATCGTTTTGATGAACCAAAATATTCTATTAAAGAAAGTAAAGATCGTAAATCTACTTATTCTGCACCTTTAAGAGTAGAAGTTCGTTTATTTAATAGGGAAACTGGTGAAGTAAAAGAACAAGAAATATTTATGGGTGATATGCCTATTATGACTGAAAGTGGAACTTTCGTTATTAATGGTGCTGAACGTGTAATAGTATCTCAGTTGGTTAGATCTCCAAGTGTTTATTTTAATCATGAAATAGACAAAAATGGAAGAGAATTAATTACTTCTCAAATTATACCTAATCGTGGTACTTGGTTAGAGTTTGAAGTAGATGCTAGGGATGTTTTATATGTACGTATAGATCGTACTAGAAAAGTTCCTATTACTACATTATTAAGAGCATTTGGATTGTCTTCAGATGATGAAATTTTAAAATTATTTGGTGAAGATGATTATATTAAAAATACTATCAGTAAAGATTCTACAAAGAATACTGATGAAGCTTTAATAGAAATTTATGAGAAATTAAGACCAGGTGAGCCTGCTACTTTAGATTCATCTAAGAATCAAATTATTACTAGATTTTTTGATGAATTCCGTTATGATTTATCTAAAGTAGGACGTTATAAATTTAATCGTAAATTAAATATAGTAGATAGATTATTAAATCAGACTATTGCTGAAGATATTGTTGTAGACGGAAAAGTATTATTTGAAAAAGGTACTGAAATTACTAAGGCTAATATAGGTGAAGTTTCTAAAGCTTTTGAGAATGGTTTTGGAGTTTGTGAAGCTAAGGTTAATGAGGAATTAGATACTTATAATAAAATACAAATGATAAAGGTATTAGATCCTACTGATAAGAAGAAAAAAGTTATTGTTATTGGAAATGATCAAACTATTGATATTAAGAGATTAACTATATCTGACGTATATGCTTCTGTTTCATATTATTTAAATTTATTACATGGAATAGGTAACTATGATGAAATTGATCATTTAGGAAATAGACGTATTCGTCAAGTAGGAGAATTATTACAAAATCAATTCCGTATTGGTGTATCTCGTATGGAAAGAGTTATTCGTGAAAGAATGACTACTCAAGAGATGGAAGAAGTTACTCCTAAAACTTTAATTAATATTCGTCCAGTAACTGCTGCAATGAAGGAATTCTTTGGTAGTTCACAATTATCTCAATTCATGGATCAAACTAATCCTATTGCTGAATTAACAAATAAACGTCGTTTATCTGCTTTAGGACCTGGTGGTTTATCTCGTGATAGAGCCGGTGTTGAAGTACGTGACGTTAATACATCACATTATGGTCGTATTTGTCCTATTGAGTCACCAGAAGGACCAAATATCGGATTAATTACTTCTTTGGCTTCATATGCAAAAGTTGATGAATATGGATTTATAATGACTCCATATAGAAAAGTTGTTGATAGCCAAATAACAGATGAAGTTTGTTATTTAACAGCAGATGAAGAATTAGATTATATTATTTCTCAATCTACTGTTGAGACAGATGAAACTAATAAAATAATTGCAGATCAAGTAAATGCTCGTTTTAAAGGTGAAAATATTTTAGCTAAACCAGAGCAAGTTGATTATATTGATGTTAGTCCACAACAAGTTGTTTCTATTACAACAAGTTGTATTCCATTCCTTGAACATGATGATGCTACTCGTGCATTGATGGGTGCTAACATGCAACGTCAGGCTATGCCTTTGATTAAAACTGAGGCTCCATTAGTT
>JAFWGF010000039.1 GCA_017512495.1 Bacilli bacterium | reverse complement strand
GAATAATAAAAGAACAATTATTTGTTCTTTTTTCTTTTGTTGTGATATAATTAGGATGGTGATGATTATGGAAACTAAAAGGACTACTAAAAAAGAAATAGTTAAAATGTTATTAAAAAATGCTGAATTAGATTCACAAGATGAAGAAGAATTAATTGATTTGCTTATTGATCAACCAATAAGTATTGATGTTGATAAGCAAGAGGAAGCTAAGTTAACTTTTGGCGATAAAATGGCTGATAAAGTTAGTGAGAAGGCTGGTTCTTGGGGATTTGTTTTTGGCTTTGTATTATTTTTGGTATTTTGGGTTATCTTAAATACTGTAATAATGCTTGATGGACAAGAGATAGATCCATATCCATTTATATTATTAAATTTAGTTTTATCTTGTATTGCAGCTCTTCAAGCACCAATTATCATGATGAGTCAAAATAGACAAGCTGAGAAAGATAGTTTAAGAAACCAAAATGATTATCGTATTGATTTAAAGAGTGAAATTATTTTAGAAGAATTACATGATAAGATGGAATTAATTTTAAAGAACCAAAGAAAAATAATGAGAGTTTTGGAGGATGAGGATGAAGAAGATAAGAAAAATTAGTTTGTTAATTATATTGCTTGTTTGTGTTTTAGTAATAAGTGGTTGTGATTCTTCTGAAAAAACTGTTAAGACTAGTAATACCAATAGTAATGTAAAGACAGGTAAAATGGTTCATAAGCATTGTACAAGAGCAGCAACTGCTGGAGAAGGAATAGATGTTAGTTTAAATTATGAATTATATTATACTGATGATTTATTAAATGTTTTACATTCAGAAGAAAAGGTAACTTCAGAAAATAGTGAAAGTTTAGATACTTATGAAAAAGCTTATAAAGATATACATGCTAATTATAAAGGTTTAAAATATTATGATACTGATGTAGTAAGAGATGAGAATTCTGTTACTAGTATAATTCATATTAATTATGATAAAGTTAATATTGCTGCTTTAATTGATATTGAAGGAGAAGAAGATAATATCTTTGAAAATGGTCAAGCTAAAGTGGATAAATGGATAAGTTTAAGTAAGAAATTTGGTACTAAATGTACTGTAGTAAATGATTTAGAAGAACAAAATAGTGAAGCTTAGGCTTCACTATATTATGTTTGAGTAGTTTAATTGGATAAAATATTTCCCTCCGACGGAGATGATAGAGGTTCGATTCCTCTCTCAAACACCAATTATTTAAATGGTAGATTATTACAAATATATGTGTAATTATTATCTGTCATTTCTTTTTTATTTTTAATTGTCCAAATCATAGTAGGATATTTTTTTGCTAGTTTTTGGAATTTTTTTGTTTCTAATAGTTTTTTAGATATAGCTATAAAATCTGGATTACAATATTTAATAATAAATCTATTTTTTAAAATAGCATTTAATAGTTTTGATTCATATTTATGATTAACTAAATAACCAACTGTAATATATGAATAGTGTTTTTTTATATATCTAACTATTTTAGGATTAAATGATTTAAGATCATAATTACGATAATTTTTTAATTCTTTGATAATAATATTACAGGTATCTGCAATTCTTTTGGTATTTTTAATTTCTATATCTAAGAATACTTGATCATTTATTAATTTTAAAACACTTTTTAGGGTTGGTATTTTTTCTTTAGTATTTATTAAATATAATTTGTTTATTTCATCATAAGTCATTTCTTGTAATATATCATTGTTACCAGTCATTCTTTTTAATGATTTATCATGAAATATTACGGGAATATTATCTTTTGTTAATTGAACATCTAATTCGATTGGATAATCTAAATCTAAAGCTTTTTTAAAAGCTTTTAGAGAATTTTCTGGAATATCATAATTATTAAATATTCCTTTATGAGCAATTATTTTGTTTGTCATAAGTCACCTTCTATAAATATTATATACTATTTGTTTTAAATTGTGCTATTATAGTTATAGTTAGTAATTGCCGATTTAGCTCAGTTGGTAGAGCAACTCATTCGTAATGAGTAGGTCAAAGGTTCAAGTCCCTTAATCGGCACCATAATAGTGAAATAGAACTTATTAGTTCTTTTTTTTGTCTATTGACACTTGATTTTGTAAATAAATGTATAATTTATATAATACATGTTATAATATGGTTGAAGGTGTTAAGATGGAAAAAGAATTTAAAGATGTTCTAGATAAAGTTAATGAACTTGAGGGAGAAGAACTAGGTAGCTATATTAGTTATTTAGAGAGTAATAACGATGCGTGTTTAAATAATAAAGAAGTATTAATGGCGATGGCTGAAAAGATTAATGTTTATGGTTACCCTAAAGTTATTTTAAAAAACAAATTAGCAGATATAGGTATTAATATGCATGATGAATTAGAGAAGGTTAATAAAGAAAAAACAACAGAGTTTATGGAGAGTAATATAGAGTTATTAGAGACTCTTGATATTGTAACTCGTTGGTGGGTAGAAGCTATTAAGAAACCATTTTTTAAATATTTTGATTTAAATGAAGTTAATATGGATGAAGCCATTTATATGGATTTTCCTTCAAACAGAAAAAAAGTAGAAGAAAGAAATGCTAAAGAATTTACTGAAAAGAAAGCAAAGAAGTTTACTGAAACTTTGTCTTTTGAAATAGCCGATACTATTAGAAAAGAAGGTCAATGTAAATTATGGGTACATGAGCATGCCTGTTGGTTGATTAATAAGAGTATTGATGCGGCTGATTTAAGAGCTAAACTTACATTACCTAGAAAAGTTGATATGATAATTACTACTAATCAAATAAAAATGCTTGATGATAAAGGTCAATGGAAAGTAGTTTATGATGGATCAGTAAAAGAAAAAGAGGAAGAAAAAGGAAAAACAATGTAACGTTTACATTGTTTTCTTTACAGTAAAAAAAGTGTTAAAAATGGTTGTTAAAGAGATTTTTATGTTATAATTTTATTGTAATGTAAAAAATAGGAGGAATTATATGTTTGATTTAAAAGGAAGAGTAGCTGTTATTAGTGGAGCTTCAAGTGGATTAGGAAAACAAATGGCAAGAGGTTTTGCTGATCAAGGAGCTGATTTAGTAATATTAGCTAGAAGAGTAGAAAAATTAGAAGAATTAAAAGCTGAATTAGAACAAAAAGGAGTTAAAGTATTACCAATTAAGTGTGATGTTACGCTTACAGAAGATATTGATAATGCTGCTAAGCAAGCGGAAGAAACATTTGGTAAAGTAGATATTTTAGTAAACTGTGCTGGTTCATCTAAAGATAAAGGTGTTCTAGAAATGAATGATGAAGAGTGGGACTTTACTATTGCTACTGATGAAACTTCTGTATTTAAGATGACTAGAGCATTTGGAAATATTATGAAGAAAAATAATTATGGTAGAGTAATTAATATTGCATCTATGTATGGTATGGTAGGTAATACTGAAATTCCTACAATTGCATATCACTCATCAAAGGGAGCTGTTGTTAACTTCACTAGAGCTGCAGCTGCAGAACTAGCAAAGTATAATATTACAGTTAATGCAATTTGTCCGGGATATTTTTATACAGAATTAACTACTGAAGTATTAGATACAGATATGTTTAAAGCATTTGCTGATTCTCATGTTCCAATGAAGAGATATGGAAATGAAGGAGAATTAAATGCTGGAGCTATCTTTTTAGCTAGTGATGAAGCTAGTTATGTTACGGGTGTAATATTACCAATTGATGGTGGATATACTGCTGTGTAAATTAAAATGTAAACTGTAATGTAAATTTTACAGTTTTTTTGTGTCTTTATGATATAATATATTTGGTGAATAAAAATGAATATCAGAAAAGTAAAAGAAAATGATGTTAATAATGGATTATTAGATGCCTACATTTATGGTTATAGATTTCATTATACTGGTAGACCGGATATTTTTAGTAATAGAAGTGATGAAGAATTAAAAGAAGATTTAGTAGGTAGAGTATTAAATGATAATATTTTAGTTGTTGAAGATGAAGGAACAATAGTTGGATTTATTATTTATGAAATTAAAGAAAAACACGCTAAAACAATGTGGGTTGATCAAATAATAATTAGTGATAAATATCATAAAAAAGGTTATGGTAAAAAACTTATGAACAAGATTTATGAAATTGCAAAAGAAGAGAATTGTGTTCGAGTAGAATTAGAATGTTGGTCTTTTAATGATAATGCGATTGATATGTATAAGCATCTTGGTTTTAATGAACAAAGAGTAAAATTAGAAAAGAAAGTAAGGTAGAAAGTATGTTAAATATAGATGAAGAATATGGGTATTTGAAAGTAGAGTCTTTAGAAGATTTAGAAGAGAGATATCGAGCTTTAACAGAAGAAAGAAGTAGTTGTGAAAGATTTTTACAAAATAGTAATATTCGTACTGAGGCAAAGAATGATGTTTATAATGACTTGATGTATTTCGATGATTTAATTAGTCATATAGAATTAATAATGCAGGAAAAGAAAAATCAAAAGATAATATAAGAGATATAATCTCTTTTTTTATGTTATAATAAAAATAGGTGAAAGATATGAAGTACTTTCAAATTATCAGTTGTAGTAATGATTTGGGTAGTTGTTGTAATGATAAGGCTTTATCAAGTCTTTTTGTTTCATTTAATAATGTTATTAATTTGATTCAACTTATTGTACCGATTATTTTATTGGTAATGGTTAGTATTGATTTAATGAAATTAGTTGTGAATCCTGATGATAAAAACAAATTAAAACCAATTAAAAATAAAGTCACTGCTGCAGTAATTGTCTTTTTTATACCTGTATTTATGAATACTGTTATTGGATTTGTTTCAGAATCAGAAAATAAATCATTTAATTTTGCTGCTTGTATTAAAGAATCTAAAAATTTAAAGATAGATAATAATGCTAAATATATTTCTATTTCTGATGAAGAAACGAGCTCAGTTATTTCAAAAGAAAAAGATTATGATTCAGGTAAGAAAAAAGATAGTAATAATAATAAAACTAGTATTGGTGAAAAAATCGCTGCTCGAACTTGTACTGTTGGGGATAATTCAGTAAAAACAGTTTACAATGATTCACATGCAGAAGCTAAGATTGTTAGAAAAGCTAATGGGCAAGAAGTAGTTAACTATGCTAAATCATGGATTGGTAAATTAACATATGAATTTACTGCTCAAGGAGAATTAAAAGCTGGAGGACAATGTAGTTGTTCTCACTTCGTTTATCAGGTATTAAAACATTTTGATATTATTGAAGGTAACTTTATTCGTTCTACTGTCTGGGGATCTTGTAGCGTAAAGGGAACTACTATGTATTCTAACTATTCAAAATTAGCTCCCGGAGATGTTGTTTTTATGTCTCTTGGAGGAACTGCTGGTCATGTAGGAATATATGCGGGAAATGGAAAAGTTGTTGATTGTAATACAGGTCGTGGAGTGGCAATGAGTTCAGCTAAGGGTTATACTTCATTTATTCATTTAAATGCCTATGATTAGGAGGATAAATATGAATGATAAAAAAGTAAAAGTATATTTATTAATAACTATATTTAGTATCTTAGTACTAATAGGTTATGGTATATATTTATTAATAGATAATGATGATGTAATATTAGATTCATCAAAAGAAATAATTTATACTGCTTATGAAAATAAAGATTATAATCAACAGATACCATATGTTAATATTAAGAAAGTAAGTAATCAAATAAATAATTCAATTGATGAATATATTGTTAATTATAAAGATAAACAAGCTATTAATATTTCATATCATTATCAAATAAATGGTAATGTTTTATCTTTAATGATAATAGTTGAAGATTATAGTTTTGAAGGAGCACCTAATGTTAGTTTTAAATCTTATAATATTAATTTAAAAAAACTAAGAGTATTAACAGATGATGAAGTATTAAAATTGTTTGATTTAACTAAAGTAGAAGTATCAAATAGTATTGAAAATAGATTTAAAAAATATTATGAAGATGAAATAACTAAGGGTATTATTACTAATATGTCTTATGAAGAATATATGACTAAACGAGAACTTAGTAATTTAAAAGATGATATTTATTTATATATTAAAGATTCTAAATTAAATGTTTATTTAGATTATAATTCGTTTTTATCAGAAGAAAAAATATATTATTTAGCAGATGTTGGATATATATTTGAATTTGAATAAAAGTTAAATGAGGTAGGATGATGTATGATTAACGAAGATAATAGATTTGGTTATTTAAAGGTAGAAACACTAGAAGCATTAGAAGAAAAACTACAAGCATTGACTGAAGAAAGAGATTATTGCGAGAGGTTTTTACAAAGAAAAAACATTCGTTCTGAAGCTAAAACAGATATTTATAATGATATAATGTATTTAAATGATATTATTAGGTATATTGAAGTATTAGTAAATGAAAAGAAAGAACAAAGGACTAGATAGAATATAGTGTAAAGGGAGAAAATAATCTCCTTTTTTCTTTTGATTTATGTGGTATAATATATTAAGAATAGAAGGTCTGGTGATTTTATGAAAGAGAATCGTTACTATGCTATGACAATTGATGAAGTATTTAAAAGATTCCAAGTAGATGAGAATGGTTTAAGTACTAGAGAAGCTACAAAGAGATTAAATAAGTATGGTAAAAATGAATTACCTAGAAAAGAAAAAGATAGTATTTTAAAAATATTTTTATTAGAATTAGTAGATCCAATTGTCTTATTATTAATTGTTGCGATAATTGCTTCTTTTGTAGTTGGTGAAGTAGTAGATGCTTTAGCAATTATCTTTATTGTTTTAGTTGATTTAATTATTGGTACTTATGAAGAGAATAAAGCTAATACAACAGTAGAAGCTTTAGCTTCATTAGTTCCTGAAAAAGTAAAAGTAGATCGTGATGGAAAAGAAACATTAATTGATTCTAAGGATTTAACAGTAGGTGATTATGTATATTTAGAATCAGGGGATAAAATAAGTGCTGATTTACGTTTAGTAGAAGCTCATAATTTTACTGTTGATGAGTCAATATTAACAGGAGAGAGTATTACTGTAGAAAAGAATAGTAAAATGTTAGCTAATAAAGAATTAGCAATTACTTCACAAACAAATATGGTTTTTGCAGGAACTAGTGTTGTGACTGGTAGAGCAAGAGCTATTGTTATTGGAGTTGGTCTAAATACAGAAATAGGTAAGATAGCTAATACTTTAAATGAAACTGTTGAAGAAAAATCACCTCTTACAATTAGAGTTGATAAATTCTCTAAAGAGATAAGTATTTTAATAGGTATATTATCAATTATTTTAGCTATACTTCTATTTAGTAAAGGTTTACCTTTTCAGGAAGTATTGGTATCAGTAATAGCTTTAGCTGTATCAGCAATGCCTGAAGGATTACCACTTGCTTTAACAATGGCTTTAACTATAGCTTCTAATAAGATGGCTAAGAGAAAAGTAGTAGCTAAGAGATTAAATTATGTTGAATCTTTAGGAAGTTGTACAGTAATTGCTAGTGATAAAACAGGTACACTTACAGTTAATGAACAAACAGCTAAGAAGATTGTTTTACCTAATGATTTAGAATATGCTATTTCAGGTTCTGGTTATTCTATAGATGGTAGTGTTGTAGGTAAAAAATTAGAATATGCTAAAGAGATAGCTAAATTAGGTGTTATTAATAATGAAGCTAAGTTTAGTAAAAAAGAACAAATAGGAGATTCTATTGATATTGCATTCTTAGTCTTAGGTGAAAAGATGAAAGCTAAGATTAATGATATCGAAGTATTAGAAACTATTCCTTATGAATCTGCTAATAAGTATTCAGCTGTTTTCTATAAAAAAGGTGGGGAAACTTATTGTACTATTAAAGGCTCTTTAGAAGTAGTGATGTCATTTTGTAATAAAATCAATTTAAAGAATGACTTTAGTGTTAAAAAGATAGAAGATCAAAATGAATCTTTATCTAGTGATGGATACCGTGTTATAGCTATTGCGAATGGTAAAATAAAAGCTAAAGATGAATATTCTGAAAAAGATATTAAAGACTTAACATTTATGGGATTAGTTGGATTTATTGATCCTATTCGTAAGGAAGCAGTACCTGCAATTAAAAAATGTACTAGTGCTGGTATAAAAGTATTAATGATTACTGGAGATCATCCTTTAACTGCTTTTAAAATAGCAAAGGATTTAAAATTAACAGATACTTATGATGAAGTAACTACTGGTAGTGAAGTAGAGGAATACCTTAAAAAAGGTGAAAAAGCTTTTGATGAGTTTGTTATAAGTAAAAAGATATTTACTAGAGTTACACCAATGGAAAAATTAAAAATAGTTGAGTCATTAAAAAGACAAGGTGAATTTGTTGCGGTAACTGGTGATGGAGTAAATGATGCTCCAGCTTTAAAGGTAGCTAATATTGGTATTGCAATGGGTAGTGGTACTGATATTGCTCGTGAAACTTCTAAAATGATAGTAATGGATGATAATTTTAGATCTATAGTTAATGGTGTTTTAGAAGGAAGAGTAGCTTATGCTAATATTCGTAAGATTACATATTTCTTAATATCTTGTGGTTTAGCAGAAGTATTATTCTTTACTCTATCAATTGCTTTTAATATGCCAATGCCTTTAGTCGCAATTCAATTACTTTGGTTAAATGTTGTTACTGATGGAATTCAAGATATTGCATTGTCTTTTGAAAAAGCAGAGTCTGATATTATGAATAAGAAACCTAGAGATCCAAAAGAGAGCTTATTTGATAGTACAATGATAAGTGAAATAGCTATTTCTGGAATATCAATAGGTTTAATAGTATTTGGACTATGGTATTATTTACTTAATTATGTTCATATGGAAGTAAGTATTGCTAGAGGATATACAATGGCATTAATGATTATAATTCAAAATATTCATGCTTTTAATTGTCGTAGTGAAGATAAAAGTTCTTTCAAAATATCAGTGCTTTCAAATCCGATTTTCGTAGTTGGAGTAATAGGATCATTGATATTAGGAATAGCTGTTTTAGAAGTTGACTTCTTATCTATGTTCTTAAAAACAGCTCATGTTCCGGCTATTCATTTATTAGGATTAATATTATTAGGTTTTTCAATTCTAATTATTATGGAAGTTTATAAAATGATCAAAAATGCTAATAAATAATAAATATGATATAATATATAAGCGATAGGAGTGAACTAATTCTTATGAATACAGAAATTAATGAAATGAGAATAATAGATCAAATTAGATGTTTAGGTATTGATATGATTGATATGGCACAAAGTGGACATCCTGGAATAGTTTTAGGAGCTGCACCTATTATTTATACTCTATATGCTCATCATTTAAGATTTGATCCAAAAAATCCTAATTATTTTAATAGAGATAGATTTGTAATGTCAGCTGGTCATGGTTCTGCATTATTATATGCAACTTTACATATGGCTGGATTTGATATTAGTTTAGATGATTTAAAGGACTTTAGAAAATTAGATTCAATTACTCCGGGACATCCTGAATATGGAGTTACACCGGGAGTTGATTGTACTACTGGTCCTTTAGGTCAAGGTATCGCAACTGCAGTTGGTATGGCAATGGCTGAAGCTAACTTAAGGGCAAGATATAATACTAAACAACAAGTAATAGATTATTATACTTATGTACTTTGTGGAGATGGAGATTTAATGGAAGGTATTTCATATGAAGCTGCATCTTTGGCTGGTAATTTAAAATTAAATAAATTAATTGTTTTATATGATTCAAATAATGTTTGTTTAGATGGAAAAACAAGTGATACATTTACTGATAATATTTCAATGAGATTTGTAGCTCAAGGATGGAATGCTATTACAGTAGAAGATGGTAATAACTATGAAATTATTTCTAAAGCTATTGAGACTGCTAAAAAGAGTGTTGATAAACCAACTATTATTGAAATAAAGACAACTATTGGTAAATATTCTAATTTAGAAGGAACTAATAAAGTTCATGGTTCTCCATTAAAGAAAGAAGATATTACAAATATTAAAGCTAAAATGGATGTAAGAGATATTCCTTTTGCTGTAAGTCAAAATGCTATTGAAGATATGCAGGCATTAATTGCTTCTAGATGTAATAATTTAAATGATAAATTTATGGATTTAGTTTCTACTTTAGAACCTAATGTTCAAGAGGAATTACAATACTTTATGTCTAATAATAAAAGTATTGATATAAAAGATTTAAATTATGCTTTACCTGAAGGTAAGAAAGAATCTCCTCGAGATGCTTCATCTAAAGTACTTAATTCAATTGTTAAAGATAGTCCATTCTTATTTGGTGGAGCAGCTGATTTGTTTGGAGCTAATAAGACATATATTAAAGATGGAGGAAATTTCCAAAGTAATAATTATTTGGGTAAAAATATTTATTTTGGAGTTAGGGAACATCTTATGGGAGCTGTATTAAATGGATTAGCCCTTTGTGGATTTAGACCATATGGTTCAACTTTCTTGTCATTTAGTGATTATTTAAAACCAGCTATGAGATTAACGGCTATGATGAATTTATCAAATGTATTTGTCTTTACTCACGATTCAATTGGAGTAGGAGAAGATGGCCCAACTCATCAACCTATAGAACAATTGTTAATGCTTAGGAGTTTACCTAATTTAGATGTGTTTAGACCTGCTGATACTAATGAAGTAATTGGAGCTTATAAAGCAATCTTTAAAAAAGAAAATGGTCCTAGTGCTATTGCTTTAGCTAGAAATTCTTTACCAATTCTTGAAGAAACAAATGCTGCCGATGTTGAAAAAGGTGGTTATATTGCTTTAGATACAGTAGATAAACCTAAAGGTATAGTAATAACTTGTGGTGAAGAATTACACATGGTACTAGAAGTAGCTAAAAGGTTAAAAACAAAAGGTGTAGGAATTAGAGTAGTATCTATGCCAAACCTAGAAAGATTTTTAAATCAAGATGAAAAATATAAAGAAGAAGTTTTACCTGTAGAAATTAGAAAGATAGTAGTAGAAGCAGCTTCTAGTTTCTCTTGGAATAGATTAGTATATAACAGTAAGTATTTAATTACACTAGATGAATTTGGAGCTAGTGGTCCTTCATCTGATGTATATAAGAAATTTGGATTTGATGTTGATTCTTTAGAAGAAAAAATTGATAATTTACTAAAATAAAACAAAAATAGACTTTTGTAATTGATACCATACTAATGGTGATATTATGAAAGTCTATTATATTTTTAAAATAAAAAAAGAATTTGTTAATTTATATAAGGATACTCCTAGTGTATTATACAATATTTTAAAAAGTATTTATTATTTAGATAAAGAAGAAGTAGATTATGGTTATAATTTATTTAAACAATTAATTTGTCCTTTAGAAAAAGATAAATTAGATCGTAATTTATTTATTAAATTTCATCAAGATATTCCTTATTCTAAAAGAAAAAATATACATTATATTAATAATTTATATCGTAATGAAATAAGTAGATTAGTTATTAATAATTGTTATATTAGACTAGAGATGGAACAAAATTTTTCTACTTTCTTTGAAGTGTTAAAGAATGATAATAATAATTTCTTTGCTTGTTCATTTAAAACAACAGATTTCTTTTTTTTAGAAGATTATCCAAGATAATACTTGTCTAATTATAATATTTTCGGTAAAATAATCAAAAGGAGATGAGTTTATGTTACATGATATTTTAATATTATTAGTAGGTTTAGTTTTAGGTGCAGTTATTGGATTTTTTGCATCTCGTGCTTTTATGAAAAACTATTTAAAGAAAAATCCACCAATTAATGAAGATATGATTAAAGCTTTAATGATGCAGATGGGTAGAAAACCTAATCAAAAACAAATTAATCAAATGATGAAAGCAATGGAGAAATATCAATAATGATATTTCTTTTATTATAAGTTTTTCTTGTAAAAATAAGCTTATTATGTTAAAATATCCCTACGAGGAGATGGTCCTATGTTGATTTTACCAATTGTAAATAAAAATCGTGTTATGAATGTATCAATTAGACTTAAGGATGCAGTTAAGGTAAGACAAGGAGTTTGCTATGATGATGCATCTCAAAGTGAAATAATTGTTAATAGAGAAAAGTTTTCTGAATCATCTTTTAAAGATTCAAAAGATGTAAGTGCAGCGGTTGATTTTATTAGAAGTAAATCTTTACTTCATCCTAGAAGTTTCTTAGTAACAACCAAAGAAGAAAACGATTCATCACGATATGATGTTTATGAGGTAGCACAACCTCCTAAAAAAGTTAATGATAATTTAGATAAATTATATAGTAAAGCAATAACGGATTTAAGGAAAGAAATTCCTGGAGTAAAAGCAAGAGGAAGATATGTTTCTTTTGAAGAATTAGGAATAGATAAACATTTAACTAATGAGAAGATTGCTAAACTTCAACATATTGTTAAGACAGAAAGAGATGAATCTCTATGGCCAAGATTATTTGAAGAAGCGGGTATTGCTGATTTAAGTGATACACTAGATTTTATAAATAATTTTGAATGTACTATTATTTCGGAATCAACAATTCCAGAGACTAGTTTACAAGATACATTGAATGCTATGGAAGTTCTTAATACACGTGAATATCGTCAACTAAATAAGTATTATAATCGTGCTAAGAGTAATACAGATATTTATACTAAGATTTCATATATTAATAAGATTATTTATGATCAACCTTTAACTTTAATTAATTCTAGTCGTCCTAAACAAAAGATTAAAACAAAGGATGAAAATGAATACAACTAAGTTTTCTAGATTAGAAAAAGTTATCGGTAAAGATAATTTAGATAAATTAAAAGGAAAAAGTGTACTTATATTAGGTATTGGTGGAGTAGGAGGCTATGTAGTTGAAGCCCTTGCTAGAAGTGGTATAGGTACACTTATTTTAGTGGATTTTGACAAAGTAGATGAAAGTAATATAAACAGACAAATAATTGCTTTAGATTCTACTATTGGTAAATTAAAAGTAGATGTTTTAGAAAAAAGAATTAAAGATATAAATGAGGGTTGTAAGGTAATTAAAATAGATAAGTTTATTGAACTTGATAACATTGATGAATTATTTAATTATGAAATTGATTATTTAGTAGATGCTTGTGATTATATACCAACTAAGAAGGCTATTGTTAAAGAGTGCTTAAAAAGAAAAATAAAATTTATTAGTTCTATGGGAACTGGAAACAAACTAGATCCAAGTAAATTAGAAATAACTGATCTTAGAAAAACAGTTAATGATCCATTAGCTAGAATAATGAGAAAGTTTATTAAAGATGAAAAAATAACTGGTAAAATAACTGTATTAAGTTCTACAGAAGTACCAGTAAAAACAGGAGAATCAACTCCTGGAAGTACCGCTTTTGTACCTAGTAGTGCTGGATTATTAATTGCTAGTTACGTTGTGAGAAGTTTAATAAAATAAAAAGTGTTAAGAATTTCTTAACACTTTTTTAAAACTTACGATATAATCCAACTGCTTTTCCTAAGATTGTACATTCTTTTAGAATGATTGGTTCCATAGTATCATTTTCCGGTTGTAGTCTAAAGTATCCATTTTCTTTATAGAAAGTTTTAACAGTAACTTCGTTATTATCATTCATTGCTACTACTGTTTCACCATTACGAGCTGTATTAGTTCTTTCTACTATTAAGATATCACCATCATAGATTCCTACATTAATCATAGATTCACCACTAACTTTTAAAGTAAATATTTCTTTTTTGTTATTTACTAGATTAGCGGGTAATGAAAAGTATTCATCGGGCATCTCAATAGCTTCAATTGGAGTACCAGCAGTTACTTTACCAAGAAGAGGTACTTCGACAACATTTTCATCTTTTTCTAAATATTCATTAGGAACTAATATTTCAATAGTTCTATTTTTATTGTCTCCTTTTTTGATATATCCTTTTTCTTCTAGTTTGCTTAAATGGAAATGGATAGTTGCTGGAGAAGATAAATGTGCTTCTTCACCAATCTCTCTAACAGTAGGTGGATATCCATTCTTCGCAATTAGTTTTTTTAATATTTGTAAAATACTACTTTGTTTATCAGTTAACTTTTCCATAGTATCACTCCTTATATAAGTAGTTTAACACGTTAACTGTAAAATGTCAAACAAATGTTTTATTTGTTATTGACACGAACAAATATTCGGTATATAATTAAGGTGTAATATGAAAGGAGAGAGAGTTTATGTCAGAACGTTTAAGAACAGGATTAATTATTATAGGGATATATGCTTTATTCTGCTTATACTTATTATTTGTAAGTTATAGAGTAGAAAAATTAGACAACGACTCTTATACAGAAAATAATACTTCTGTAGAAAAAACTAATAATAATTAATCAAAAAATCCAGATATTCTATATCTGGTGGAGGAGAAGATATATTACTTCTAGGTTACTTGACTCTCTTCTTTCATATATATGCTAGAAGTAATAGGAGAAATAATGATTTTAAATCATTATTTTTTTTGTTATACTAATATTGGTGAATGTTATGAAAAAAATCTTATTAGTAGATGGTAACAATTTAGTGTTTAGAAGTTATTATGCAACTGCATATAGTGGAGTTATTATGCGTAATTCTAAAGGTTTTCCAACTAATGCGTTATATGGATTTATAAATATGATGAATAGAATTATTAGAGAAGAAAAACCTACTTATGTATTAGTTGCTTTTGATAAAGGAAAAACATTTAGACATGAAGAATATACAGAGTATAAAGCTGGTAGAAGTGATACTCCTGATGAATTAAAACAACAATTTCCAGTTGCTAAAGAAGTATTAAAAGCAATGGGTATTAAATATCATGAAATGGATTACTATGAAGCAGATGATATTATTGGTACATTATCTAATTTGGCTCATATGGATCCGGATTTTGATTGTGAAATAATTAGTAGTGATAAAGACTTACTACAATTAATAGAAGATGATGTAGTAGTTAGAGTATTAAAAAGTAATGACTATATTATGATGGATAGAAATAAGTTTATGGAAACTTATGG
>JAFWGF010000038.1 GCA_017512495.1 Bacilli bacterium | reverse complement strand
TTTACAATGGTGAAGTAGAGAACAATCAATGTTTAAATACTAGAGGAACTCATGTGGGATATGGCTCTAGAACAACACAATCAATGTCTACAACATACTATTATGGAACAAGTTACGCATATGATAAAACAAATAATGTCTTTTCACTTAATGGAACCATTACAACAGGCACAATCCAAACTGGACAATACACATGTAAAAGCACATCTTCAACTGGAACATGTGCAACTTTGTATTTGATAGATGCATTAAGTAGTGGTACAACATATTATGTTTTAACGTTAAAAGGAGATTCTCATTATTCAGAATTTGGGACATTACAATTTAATCAAAATTATGATTCCCCAGCTTATGTTGGTTATATGTATAACAAAAGTTATCCTGGAACTGGGACCTCTAAAACGAGCTATATTCGGGACAGTATTATGTCAATAAATACTAGTTATTATTATTCTGATGCAATAGATTATGGAAATATAGCAACTGATCAATATACATTGATCAATCCTCAACCAATTTCGAATTTAAGTGATTATAGCGAATTAGTAGGAAAATACATTTTATGGACTGGAGGTAGTGGTTCAGATACACAAGCGAGATATGTATTAGCAGAGAGTAGTACGTATTTGAGTTATAAGAGTTTGATTGGTGGCAATTTGACTGTATCTATGATGATAGGTGATACTTATACTGATAATGGAAATGGTACATATACCATAAATAATCCAACACTTGTAAAATATGAAGATTGGTTTAATGGTCAGTATTCTAGTTATAAAAACAAATACGCTTGTACTGGAACAAGTGCAACTTGTGCTAATCTTATACATATTTCTCCTAATACAGGGGATTCATTCTATCAATATGTTAGTGTAGCAAATATCTACAAATATAGTTCAAGCGTTAGTTACAGTGGGGGAATATATACCTTAACTGGTGATATAAAAGAAATATGGGATTATGTGCTAGGTGAAAATCAAAATTTGATTTCTACACATCATTATACGTGTTTTAGTACAGGAACAAGTTGTGCAGTAGTGAATTATATTAATTATATAAGTGATTCAAGTATTTATTATACTCAATTAAGCGATGTAATTGATGAACCTACAGCGTTAATAAATATGTTAAGTTCTAATGATGTCAATCAAATAAATTCGACCATAAAGACAGGAATAGATGCATGGTATAAAAGATATATGACAAACTATACTTCAAAACTGGAAGATACAATCTTTTGTAATGATAGAAGTATATTAGCACTAAACGGTTGGGATTCGAATGGTGGAGATATAACATCTTCTTTAACTTTTAAAAATCATAATGCAACAAATGATTTAAACTGTGTTAATATAACTGATAGATTTAGTATGTCAAATACTAAAGCACAATTGACATATCCTGTAGGACTAATAGCATTTCCAGAAACACAGTTACTAAATAATGGTAATATTAAAAGTTCAGGAAGAAATTACTGGAGTGCTTCGCCAACAAGTTTTTATGTTTGGTATTCATATGGATCTTATATTGATTCTTCTGGTCTTAATAAAGCTAGTGTTCATACCTCTAGTGGCGTTCGCCCTGTAATATCTCTAAAACCAGGCACTGAATATGTAAGTGGTACTGGTAGTATGGCAGATCCATATGTTGTAGAGTAATACAAAAATAATAGAAGCTATATGCTTCTTTTTTGTTTATTATGATATAATAATTATGGTGAAAGTATGATTATAAAGATAATTAAATTTATACTTATTATATTATGTATGGCTTTTATATTTTCTTTAAGTGCTGATAATGGTGAAGTATCTGAGAAAAAGAGCGATAGTGTAATAGTTAAATTTACTGAGACTATTTTACATAGAAAGTTAACAGAAGAAGAGAAAGAAAAATATATTGAAAAGACAGTTGTATTTGTTAGAAAGACTGCTCATTTTACTTTGTATTTTATTTTAGGTTTACTAATAATTAGTTTCTTAAAAGAATTTGGATTAAGTAAGAAAAGTATAATTATTAGTATAATTGTGGTATTATTATATGCATGTAGTGATGAAATACATCAAACTTTTGTTTCTGGACGTAGTGGAGAAGTACTCGATGTATTGATTGATACTATAGGTGGTAGTTTAGCTACTTATATTTATTATTTAATATATAAAAGGAGGAGATTAAATGAATAAGAAAAAGCAATTAGCTAAGAATACAATTATTATTTTCTTAGGAAAAGTATGTACACAATTAATATCATTTTTCTTACTTCCTTTATATACAGCTTATTTAGCTACTAGTGATTATGGATTAGTTGATTTAATTCAAACTTATGTAACATTACTTGTTCCAATCATTACTTTAGAATTAGAAATGAGTATTTTTAGGTACTTAATTGATTCTAGAGGTAGTGAAAAAGATACTAAGAAATTGATTAGTAATAACTTTTATGTTTTATTAATTAGTTTAAGTATATTTAGTATTTTATATATAATTGTTACTTGTTTTGTAACAATACCATTTAGATGGTTAATCCTAGCAGATATAATTGTCTGTGTTTTATCAGGTAATTTCTTACAGATAGCTAGGGGATTTGGTAAGACTGTAGATTTTTCTATTAGTTGTATTCTTACTGGTATTACTACAATATTTTCAAACATTTTCTTGATTTGTTTTGTAGGATTACGAGCAGAAGGTATGATTATATCTATGGCTCTAGCTAATTTTATTTGTTCATTATATTTATTTATTAGATTAAAATTAGCTTCTAAAATAGATTTTAAATTAGTTGATCATAAACTATTAAAAGAAATGTATAAGTATTCAATACCTTTAATACCTAATGGTGTTAGTTGGTGGATAGTTAATGTTAGTGATAGAAGTATTATTTCAATTGTTTTAGGAGCATCAGCTAATGGTTTATATGCGATTAGTAATAAGTTTCCAACAATTATTTCTAGTTTAACTGGAGTATTTAATTTAAGTTGGAGTGAAAGTGCTGCTTTACATATTAATAGTAAAGATCGTGATGAATTCTTTTCTGATATATTTAATACAATCATGAAACTATTTATTGCGATGGGAGTAGGAATGATTGCTTGTATGCCATTTGTTTTTCCAATACTTATAAACGCAAAATATAATGGAGCATATAATTATATACCATATTTAGTTTTAGGTAGTGTTTTCAATGTAGCTATTTGTTTATATAGTCAAGTTTATCTTGCTAAGAAATTATCTAAACAAGTTGCATCTACTGCTGTAATGGGAGCTATTATTAATATTTTAATTAATATAATATTTATTAAAAGAATTGGATTATATGCAGCAGCTATATCAACCGCAATATCATACTTTGTAATGATGTTATATAGACATATTGATTTAAAAAAATATGTTAATATTAAATTAGAAAAAGGTTTAGTTTTAAAAAGTATAATAATATTTACTTTTTCAATAATTCTTTATTATCAACGTAATCTATACTTAGATATCTTTAATTTACTAGTTGTTTGTATTTATGCATATATTAGTAATAAAGAATTCTTAAAATCATCATATAAGACTGTAATGGGAAAGTTAAAAAGATAATAGACATATAATTACTTAGGTGATTATATGTTTTTAATTGAATTAATAAGAAGTTTATTTTGTTTTACTGGTAGTTATTCTAATGATGTTTTTTTAAAACCATTATCTAGTTCAGAGGAAGAAGAATGTATAAAGAAAAAAATGGAAGGAGATATTACTGCTCGTAATAAATTAATTGAGCATAATTTAAGATTAGTTGCACATATTGCTAAGAAATATGATAATAATTATACTGATCAAGATGATTTGATTAGTATTGGTACTATTGGTTTAATTAAAGGAGTAGATACTTTTTCTCCTAATAAGAATGTTAAAATTACTACTTATTGTGCTAGATGTATTGAGAATGAAATACTTATGTATTTTCGTAAGAATAATAAGTATAATAAAGATGTTTCTATTAATGAGGCAATTGGTTATGATAAAGATGGTAATGAAATTGCTTTAGGAGATATTTTAGAAGTAGAGGATAAAGATTTTTCAGAAGACATTGAATTAAAAGATAATATTAATTTGTTATACAAGTATTTGGATGTTTTAACACCTAGGGAAAAGAGAATAATAATTGACCGTTATGGTTTAGATAATAAGAAAGAAGAAACACAGAAAAGTATCTCTAAAAAGATGGGTATTTCTAGAAGTTATGTTTCAAGAATTGAGAAGAGAGCTTTAACTAAATTGTTAAGAGAATTTTTAAAACATAATAGGACTTGATTCTTTACAAAACCACTCATTTTTAATATAATTTAGGTAGAGAGTGGTTTATATGAGTAGTAGATTGAAATTAAAAAGAAAAATCAAAAGATTCATTAAGACTAAAGGCTATATTAGTCCAACGACTATTGCTTTATTTTGCATAGTTGTCCTTTTAGTTGTTTTGTTTGGTGCATATGAATTATTATTGTTACCAAAAATAGATTTAAAAGGTAAAAATGAAGTTGTTATAAACTACAAAGATAAATATGTTGAAAAAGGATATAAAGCTACTCTATTAGGTGATGATATTACAAGTGATGTTAAATTAACTGGTAAAGTTAATTCTAAAAAGTTAGGTACTTATTCAATTAAATATAAAGTAGGTAAAGGTATATTTTCTAGAACTGTAGAACGTAAGGTAATTGTTGCGGATACTGAGAAACCTAAGCTAGATATTAGTAAAGATGATGTTTATGTATGTCCTGGTAGTGAAGTAAAAGCAGAAGAGGTAAAAGCTACAGATAATTATGATGGGGATTTATCTAAAAAAGTACAAGTAAATATTGGTAAAGATAAAATAACTTATAAAGTTATTGATAGTTCAGGTAATACAAATAAGATTGTTAAAAATGTTTATTTTAAAGATATTGAAAAACCTGTTATTACTTTGAATGATCCAAGTCAACTATATTTGTACATTGGTGATAATTATCAAGAGCCTGGATTAAAAGCTGTTGATAATTGTGATGGGGATTTGAGTAATAAAGTTACTGTGGAGAATAACACTAATATTGCTCAAGTTGGAGAATATACAATGGTTTATAAGGTTAAAGATACTGCTGGTAATGAAGGCAATGCTACTCGTAAAGTTATAGTTAATGAAAAGAAAAAGGGTGTAGTTTACTTAACTTTTGATGATGGTCCACAGAGTGGTACTACTGATGTTATTTTAAATATTCTAAAGGAAAAGGGTGTAAAAGCAACTTTCTTTGTAACTAATAAAGGACCAGATGATTTAATTAAACGTGAATTTGATGAAGGACATACAGTAGCACTACATACTGCTAGTCATGATTATGCTCGTATTTATTCATCTGATGAAGCTTATTTTGCTGATTTAAATGCTGTTGGTGAAAGAGTAAAAAGAATAACTGGACAAGAATCTAAAATTATTCGTTTTCCTGGAGGAGCTAGTAATACTATTTCTCGTCGTTATTCACCGGGAATTATGAGTCGTATTACCGCAAGAACTTTAGCTGAAGGATATAAATATTATGACTGGAATATATCTTCAGGAGATGCTGGTGGAACTACTGATCCAAATCAAGTATATGCAAATGTAGTTAATAATTTAAGTAGAGATAGAGCTAATATAGTTTTGATGCATGATATTAAAACTCATACAAGAGATGCAATTGGTAGAATAATTGATTATTGTAAAAATAATGGTTATCCAATGGATAAAATAACTATGTCTACAGAGATGGTTACTCAAAGAGTTAATAACTAGGAGGATTTATGACAATAGAAGAACTAGTAGAAAAAGATAGTAGTTTCAATAGTAGTATATTTATAAGTAAAGCTAATAATATTATTAAGAAAATGTATAATGCAATTACTTTAGATGAATTAGATACAATTAATAGTTTTGTTAGTGATGAAGTGTTTAATAATTTTAAAAAAAAGGTAGATGAAGCAAAAGCAAATCATGAAGTTTTAACTTATGAGCAAGTTAATGTTTCTACTGAAATTAAATCTATTGAGGAAGTTAACGGTTATTATAAAATTAGTTGTAATGCTTATTGTAGGTATTATGAAACTTATTATTCTGAAAACGGAAAATACCTTTATGGTGATAAGAATGCTCCTAGGGAAGTAATACATCAAGCAATTTTTGCAAAAAAAATAGGAACTGGTTTAGACAATGTGGTGAGATGTTTAGGTTGTGGAATGTCTTTAAATGTTATTGAAAGTGGAAAATGTCCTAATTGTGGAAGAATATTTGAATCAGAAGATTTTGATTATTATTTAGAATTATATGTATAAATAAAAAGAGGTTGTATGAAAAAACTAAAACTTACAATTTATAAAATATTAATAGTTTTAGCAGTTGGTATTATTGTTCCAACTGCTGTTTATGCTGATTCAGGATGGGATAGTGACTATGGTGGTTCTGACTGGGGAAGTTCTTCTAGCTCTGATTGGGGAAGTTCTTCTAGTTCTGATTGGGATAGTTTTGATCATGATTATGGTTCTAGTAGCAGTTATAGATCTTCTGGAAGAAACGCCTCTAGTGCAGATCATATTTTCTTTACAGTAGTGACTTTGCTTATTCTTTTTTATTACTTGTATATTATTGCTAGAGCTTTTGGAATGGCAATAAAAACAAAATCTTCAAAGGGATTTAAATATGAGAATATTCAAGATACCAATGCTCATATCGGAGATGATGATTCTTTAGTAAAACAATTCTTCCCGGATTTAACTGAAGCAGAGTTAATTAATAATCTTTATCAAAAATTCATTGAAATTCAAAAAGCTTGGATGGATTTTGATTATGCTAAATTGGAAGAGTTGTGTACTGCTGAATTATATGAATCTTATAAATCCGATTTAGCGGTATTAAAAAGAAAACATGGTCAAAATATTATGAATGATTTTGACTTAGTAGTTGCTGATATTATAGATATAAAAGAAGAAAATGGCATTATTATTGTTTCTGTTTATATGCATGTTGTTTTCTATGATTATGTTATAAATACTGGTACAAAGAAAATAATTAGGGGTAGTGATAATAGTAAATTACATAATCACTATAATTTAGAATATATTATAAGTAGCGATAGTAATGAATTGGTTTGTCCTAATTGTGGAGCGAAAATAGAAGCTGGAAATGATGAATGTCAATACTGTCATTCACATGTTGGTAAAACCTATAATAAGATAGTTTTAAGTAAGAAATCAAAGGTCTAAATTGGACAAAATAGTGTTTTTTTAGTATAATACATGAGGAGTGATTTGATGGGAGTTTTTAAACCAAAAATTTATCAAAAAAATATTTTTGATATTAATTATAAAGAATTAAAAACTGAGGGCATAAAATGTTTGATTTTTGACTTAGATAATACTTTAGGTTTAATATCTCATAAAAATTGCCCTGATGATACAAAAGAATTAATTAATAAATTAAAGAAAGATTTTATTGTAATAATAATCTCTAATAATACTAGAAAAAGATTAAAACCATATTTAGAAGAATTAGGAATAGATGGAGTTGCTTGGAGTATGAAGCCTTCTATTAAAGGGTTAATACGTGTAAAAGCTAAATATAAACTAAAAAAGAAAGAAATGTGTATTATTGGTGATCAAATAGTTACAGATGTATTAGCTGGTAATAGATATCATATAAAAACAATATTGGTTGATCCGCTAGGTGAAAAAGATTTAAAAATTACCGGTTTAAATCGTAAAATAGAATCTCGAATAGTTAAACACTATGAAAAGAGAGGAATATTTGAAAGAGGTAAATATTATGAATAATGATAAAAAGTGTGCTGGATGTGGAGTCCTCCTGCAAGATCAAAATATCTTACAAGAGGGTTATACTACTAGTTTAGATAATGATATTTGTCAAAGATGCTTTAGAATGAAGAATTATGGTGAATATCAAGTTGTAGTAAAATCAAATGATGAATACTTGAATATTTTAAAAGAAGTTGGTAAAACAGGTGATTTGGTTTTATATGTAACTGATTTGTTAAATTTAGAACAGAATATAGAAGAGATAAGAAATTATATTTCTAATAAAATGATTTTAGTTTTAAATAAAAAAGATGTTTTACCAAAATCAGTTAAAGAAACTAAGTTAATTAATTATCTAGAATCTAAGAATATTCATTTTGAAGAAGTAGTAGTAATTTCAGTAAATAAAAATTATAATATTGATTATTTGCTTAGTAAGATACAAGAATATCAAACAAGTAATAATGTCTATGTAGTAGGTCATACTAATGCTGGTAAGAGTAGTTTGATTAATAAATTGATTAAGAATTATTCAGAAAATGATACTCAAGAATTAACTATGAGTCCATTACCTTCTACGACATTAAATACTATTAGTATTGAGATTAATAAACTTTTAACATTAATAGATACTCCAGGATTGATAGATACTGGTTCTGTTTTAAATCATGTTGATGAAAAACTTGTTAAAAAGATTTCTCCTAAGAAAGAGATAAAACCTAGAACATATCAATTACGTAAGAATCAATCAATTATTATTGAAGATATATTAAGAATAGATTATGTTGAAGGTGAAAAGAATAGTTTTACTTTATTTATATCTAATGATTTAAAAGTAAAGAGATTATTGAATATTATTAATAATAATGAACTAAAGGATAAGGCTAAAGTTACTTATAATGTTAAATATGATGAAGATTTAGTAATTAATGGTCTAGGATTTATTAAGATTGTTAATAAAGGTGTAATAGACGTTTATATTGATAATGGTATAGATACTTTTACAAGAAAGAGTTTGATATAGCAACTGCAAACAGTTGCTTTTTTTATTTGTAAATAAATTGTCAATCCCCCAAAAAAAGTGTTGTTTATTATTTACATTTTAGATGTATTTATGTAATATATAATTAAGTAGTGGTTGATTGTGGTGAAAAGTGGGGGATATTATGTTTATAGGAGAATATCATCATACGATAGATGAAAAGGGAAGAATTATTATTCCGGCTAAGTTTCGTGATGAATTAGGAACTCAGTTTATTGTTACCAGAGGAATTGAGAATTGTCTTTTTGTCTATTCATTAGAAAACTGGGCTAATATTACTAATAAACTTAATGCTTTACCTTTCACTAAAAGAGATGCGAGAACTTTTAATCGTTTCTTTATGTCAGGTGCTACCAATGTAGAATTGGATAAACAAGGACGTATCAATATTAATACACCGTTAGTAGATTACGCTAAACTTATAAAAGACTGTGTAGTAATCGGTACAGGAGATAGACTTGAGATTTGGTCTAAAGAATTATGGGATAGTTTCTTCGATTCTACTAAGGACAGTATGTCAGACATAGCCGAAAATTTATTTAACGAGAGTGTTGATCTATAATGGAAAAACATATTAGCGTATTACTTAATGAATCTATTTCCTCCCTAAATTTAAAAGTAAATAGTATTGTAGTAGACGCAACCTTAGGCTATGGAGGACACAGTAGTAACATCTTAGATAGAATAAAAGAGGGTTATTTATTCGCCTTTGACCAAGATAGTGAAGCAATTCGGCATAGTACCGATCGTTTATCAAAGATCGGTACTAACTTCACTATCATTAAGAGTAACTTTGTTAATATGAAAGAAGAGTTAGAAAAGTTGGGAGTGTCAAAGGTAGATGCCATTTTATTCGATTTAGGTGTTTCATCACCACAGTTGGATGATAGAGAAAGAGGTTTTTCATATCATAATGATGCAAAACTTGATATGAGAATGGATAAAGATCAAAAACTATCAGCCTATGAAGTAGTAAATAACTATTCAAAAGAAGAATTAGCTCATATTTTTAAAGAATATGGAGAATCTAAATTTGCAAATAATATTGCTAAAAGAATAGTTGAATATAGAAAAGATAAGACAATTGAGACAACTTTAGAATTAGTTGAAGTAATAAAAACAGCAGTTCCAATGAAGTTTAGAATTGATAAACATCCAGCAAGACAGATATTTCAAGCAATTAGAATTGAGGTTAATCATGAGCTAGATGTTTTAGAACCGGCTATTTTACAAGCTTTGGAAATACTAAATGTAGGGGGACGTTGCGCTATTATTACTTTTCATTCTTTAGAAGATCGTACTGTAAAAAGAATATTTAATGAAAAATGTAGGATAGATGATAAAGTAAAGGGATTACCTAATATACCAAAAGAATATTTACCAGATTTTAAATTGGTATATAATAAAGCGATTAATCCTAGTGTAGAAGAAATAGAAAATAATCCTAGAGCTAGAAGCTCTAAGTTACGAGTAATAGAAAAAATCAAATAGGAGTGATTTTATGAAAAAATACAAGAAGAAAGTTAAAATGTCTAAGTTTGAGAAATTAATTTATTCTCTAGCTATTTTCTTATTGGTTATAGCTCCTATTTCAATAGTTTTTTCTAAAGCAACATTAGCTAAAGTAAACTTTGAAGTAGAAAAACAAAAGAAAGAAATAGAAATACAAAAGAAGACTAATGAGTCATTAACAATGACAATTGATGAATTAGCATCTTTAACAAAAATTCAAGAAGTTGCAGAACAACAGGGATTGAGTTATAATAATGGTAATATAAAGTCTGTTGCGAGAAACAATTAATTAGGATGTGATATCTTGACTAAAAAGAGGAGAAAAAATAATATTAAGTATTCAAAATTGGTGATATTAGGTTCTCTTCTTTTATTTTGCCTAATGATTGGGAGAATCATCCAATTAGGTTTATCTAAAGAAATAGATGGTGTTGATTTAAAAACACTTGCTAGTAATAGAACTACTAGAACTGATGTAATATCTGCTAGTAGAGGTTCTATATATTCAGTTAATGGAGATGTTTTAGCTCAAAATGTAGCTTCTTATAAATTAATTGCTTATTTAGATCCTAAGAGAACTACTAATAAAAAAAGACCTCAACATGTAGTAGATAAAGAAGATACTGCAAATAAACTGGCTCCAGTATTAGAAATGGATAGAGAAGAAGTATTAAAATATTTAAGTAAAGAAAATGTTTATCAAACTGAATTCGGGATTAAAGGTAAAGGTCTTAATGAATTAAAAAAGAAGCAGATTGAAGATTTAAATTTACCAGGACTAGATTTTATAGAAAGTTTTAAAAGATATTATCCTAAAGGTGATTTTGCTTCTTATACAATAGGCTATACTACTAATACTAATGATGAAGATAGTACTATTGTTGGTGAATTAGGTATTGAAAAGCATTTTGATAAATTATTAAGAGGAGAAGATGGCTATATTACTTATCAAAAAGACTTAAAGGGGTATAAAATAGCTGATACTCCGGTAGTTAGAAAAGAAGCTATTCAAGGAAAAGATGTTTATTTGACGATTGATTCTAATATTCAATTCTTTGTTGAGCAAGCAATTAATAATTCTAGTAAAGGATATGGCTGGGAATGGTTTACTATAACTGTTTTAGATGCTAAAACTGGTGCTGTTTTAGGTACTAGTAGTAATCCTTCTTTTGATCCTAATAAAAGAGATTTAACTAGTTATTTAAATATGTTAACATCATATCCATATGAACCTGGAAGTACAATGAAAACATTTACTTATATGGCCGCAATGGAAAATGGTGTATATAATGGAGCAGAAACATATCGTTCTGGTGTATATAAAACTAGTGATGGTACAGAAATAGGTGACTGGGATCGTAATGGTTGGGGAACTATTTCATTTGATCGAGGTTATGCTATGAGTAGTAACGTAGGAGTTATCAACTTAATTAATAGACATATGTCTAGTATTATGTTGAAACAATATTTTAAAAAACTAGGATTTGGAAAGAAGACTGGTATTGAATTACCAAATGAATCAAAAGGTAAACTAGATTTTAGATATGAAACAGAAATATATAATGCTGGATTTGGCCAAGGTATAACTACAACCCCAATTCAAAATGTTAAAGCAATGACACCATTAACTAATGATGGAATGTTATTAGAACCATTTATTGTTTCTAAAATAGTTGATTCTGAAACAAAAGAAGTAATTTTAGAAAATAAGAGAAAAGAAATAGAAAGAGTTGCTTCTACTGGTACTGTTCAAAAAATGTATCAATTAATGAGTGACTGTGTTAATGGAAGTGGTAATACAGGTGTAGGTTATCGAATTGATAGTGGAGAGCTTATTGGTAAGACAGGAACAGCTCAAGTAGCTAATGAAAAAAATGGTGGGTATTTGAGTGGAAAGGAAGATATTATTTCTTCATTCTCAGGTATTTATCCAAAGAGTAATCCGCAAGTTATTATTTATGCATCTGTAAAAAAACCAAGTGGTGGAAGTCAAAAACCAATTAGTAATGCTGTTAAAGAAATAGTTGGTAATATTTCTAAATATTATGGTAATAGTGATAGTAGTACTAATACTACTATTGAAATAAAAGATTATAAAGTAAATAGTTATACAAATAAAAATATTGATAAAGTAAAAGCAGAGTTAGATAGTAATGGTATAAGATATCAAATTATTGGAAATGGTAATAAAGTTATAAATCAATCTCCAAATAGTGGTAATATTATTACAAATAATGATATAATATATTTGATTACTAATGATAATGCTATTACAGTACCTAGTGTTGTAGGATTATCTTCTAAAGTTAGTAAAGATGTTTTACAAAAATTAAGTTTAAAAGTTAATTTAAATGGAGTAGGATATGTTGTTGAACAATCTGTTGCTCCCGGAACTGGTATAACTGAAGGAATGGAGATAACTTTGAATTTAGCTCCTAAATATCAATAATAAAAGGGATGATTAGTGTGAAAAGGATACTTAATATTCGTAATAATATAATTATTGTTTTATGTGTTACGATTATTTTAATGGCAATTGGCTTTATTGCTATATCAATAGAATTAAAGACTTATAGAGATAAAGAAGAAAGCTTTAATGTGGTTTTTCGAGATATTAGTAAGCAAAGTTCAGTAAAAGGATCTAGCAAAGAACCTCTAAGTGAAGTAAGTATTGATTCATCAGGTAAAATTATTAATATGAAATTTTCTTTATTTGCTGCTCATGATGAATTAACATATAAAGCAATTATTAAGAATAATGGAACGTTACCTGCTAAAATTGTTAAAGTATTAAGAAATCCTGATTATGATATGGAAGCTTATAAAAAACTAATTCATCCTGTTACTATAACTACTTCTGATATTGAAGGTAAGTCATTATCTCCAGGAGAAGAATTAGAGTATAAGATGGTTATTTATTACAATCCTTCAATTAATAATAACGTGCCAAAGAATTTTAGTTATAATATAGCTTTAATAACAGAATCTAATTAAGAAGTAATTATTATAAATTGCTTCTTTTTTTTTGACAAAGTATTTGTTTCTGTTATAATTAATATAGTGGGAAGTGATGCCTAATGAATAAAAAGAAAAAACCTAAAAAGATTTTGATAATTATAATAGTTTTGTTAGTGTTAATTGCTACTGGTTCAATATTTTTGGGATTTTACTTTGCTAAATTAACTAAAATCAATTACATAGTTGGTGTTGGTATTGATAAGATTGATGCTAAAGTATCAAACTATGTTAAAGTAGATAGAAAATATAATTTGGGTGATTCATTTGCTGTAAAAACAACTCTTGATTTTGATTTAGATAGTGAAGATTACTTAAAGAAAAGTAGTACTGATGTTGAATATCAAGAAAAATATAAAACAATTAAAAATTTATCTAACTCAAAAAATGATATTGTTTTAATCCAAGATAAAAAGAAGAAAAAAGCTTTGTTTGAGGTACATAGTTTACTTAATGAAGAAAAGTTACTTGATTATAAATTTTTGATTGATAATGCTACTGAATATTATTATGTAGAAGATATCATGAAAAAATATATTAATAATGGAACTAATAATTATTTTGAAATACTAGATGAGGAAAATACTACTATTGATAATATTGATTATCTTCATGAAGCTATTGTTAAAGCATTAAAGAATAGTTTGAAAGAAGAATATTTTGATAAAACTCGTGTAAATGAGAATATAAATGGTTCTAGTACAAACGTTAATAGAGTTTCTATTCGCTTAGATGATAAAAAAATGCATTTAATAATAAATGATGTTATTGATAATTTAAAACAAGATGAGCGTGCTAATAAGATATTAACTAGTACTTTTAAAGATTTTAGTAAATATAAAATTAAAAATAGTCAAACTATTCTAGGAAAGAAAGAATCATATACTTTAAACATTTATACTAGTAAGTATTTGAATAATATTTTAAAGTATGAACTTATTCATTTAGATGGTGATGAAAAAAAGACTTATACTTATGAAGGAACATTAGAAAAGGGGAACTTATATTATAATGAAGATAGTACCATTATTTACAAGATGAATATTACTGATAATAATAAAATATTTGAATGTAAGATATATGATTCAAAAGATAAAGAAATAGGGGAATTAAAAGCAGAGAAGAATGATAATAGTATTTATTATAGTTTTAATTTTGATGATACTAAAACGAAATATGATATTATATATTCTTCTAAATATAGTAATTTTAAAGAAAATAATTCATTTAATAATGAAAAGAAAATATCATTTAAATATATTAAGAATAAAGTAAGTATTTTGAGTGGTACTGTTACTATGAATTCAGAGGTAAATAAGCAAACTAAAATAGAAGAAGAACTATCAGATGTTGTGTTAAAATCTACACTTACAGAAGAAGAAACAAATAAATATGAAACAAGAAAAGATAAATTAAAAGAAAGATTAAAGAAATAGAGGTTATTATGGCAGAAAAGAAAAAAGAAACGAAGAAAGTGAATAAGAAGGAAAAAGAAGTCAAGAAGACAAAGGAGACAAAAAAGAAAGTTACTAAAACAGATGATTCATTAATTGTTTTAAAAGCAATATTTTGTATTCTAGTAGTTTTAGTAGTATTTTTAGGAATAGTAGCAATTGTTAAGAAGAAAGAACATGATAATAGAATAAGTGCTAATATTTATGTACCAATAGTTAATAAAGAAGATGAATCGGCTTTTAGTGTTAATTTAAGAGCTCTTAATCAGTCATCTGAATACATCGTTAGAATATCTAATTATAATTCTAAGTATGTTAATAAGAAGGATTTAAAATATACAATTGATGTTCAAAATACTACTGATTCTAAAATAAAATTGACTGAGTATGGTAGTAATAAGAATCTTTTATCAGAGGGAGAACAATCAATAATAGACGGTGGTAAAGTAGCTAAAGATAAGAAAAAAGATGTTTATTACGTGATTAAAATGGATACTCCAGGAACTTTAGGTAAAGATGATTATATCAACGTAAAAATAAAAGCTACAAAGTAGGATTATTCCTACTTTTTTTAGGCTAAAAGTAGGTTCTATTAATTGACTTGTTTTTTTGACAATGATATAATTATAAGGAGAATATGGACATTTGGGAGGAATAAAAATGGAGTTTGTAATGGAACAAGATAAAATAAAAGTAGAAAAAGACGGAGAGACTAAAGAATATGATGTTTTATTTACTTTTGATTGTGAAGATACTTTGAAATCTTATATAGGCTATACAGATCATAGTATGAAGAATGGTAGAAAAAATATTTTTGTTTCTGCATTCGATCCATTTAATGTTGAGGGTATATTAGAAGATATAACTGATCCCAAAGAATTAGATATGATTAATGATGTATTAATGAAAATAGATGAGGAAGCAAATCGTTAGGAGGTAACAGAGATGAGTGATGTAAAATTAGATGGTAAAAATATAGACGAAGCTGCTGTTACTTTTGATATCGATGATACTGGTGATGAAAATCCTAATAGTGCAGATCTTAGGGTTGAATTAGCAGCTGCTCGTCAACAAAGAGAAAAAGATTTGAAAAACTTAGGTTTATCAGCAGATGATTTAAAAGAAAAAAATGAATTAGAAAAAGAAATAGAAAATGCTAAAAAAACAATATTAGAACTAGAAAAGAAATTGAAAGAAATTAGTGAGTTTCATACTGAAAAAGATAGTAAAATAAATGAATTTATAAAAGAATATGAAGCTGCTACTGATGAAGAAACAGCTAATTCAATTATTGATAAAATAAGAGATTTAAATGCAGAAAAAATAGATTTAGAAAAAGAAAAAAAATATCAAGAAGCAGCTAAGCAATCTGTAGAAGAAAAAAAGGATGAAGCTGTAGCAAAAAAGATAATGTTAAATTATTTAACAGAAAAAGAAAGAAAAGAGATATTTGGACATTTTAAAAATCAAAAACTATTTGCTCAGATACTTGCTAAAAAGGGCTTAGAACTTGATAAAAATCCAAAAGATCTTTCAAAGGAAGAGAGAAAAGAAGTAGAAGATTTAATTAATGAGGCTTTCAATGAAATTGCTACTGCTAAACTTAATAATAGAGAAGTTCCAACGTTGGATTTAATTCAAGCTTTATATGTAAATAATGAAAATTACTATGAAGGGTCTAGTAATGTTACTGATGTAACTTCAGATGATCTTGCAGTAGCTAAAGAGAACGCAAATCAATTACCTGAGGCTATTAGAAATAACGTTGATAATCAGAAAAATGTTATTGAGCCAGCAGCTACGTCAGATGATATGCAACAAGTTGCTGCTGATATGAAAGAACAGAATGATACTATTAATGTGTATATTCATAACGGACTTGTCTATATGACAGAAGAAGATATTGAAAAATTAGGATATCGTAGTGATTCTAATCCAATTAAATTAGATGAATCAGAAAAAGAAGTTATTAGTTTACCATTTTTCGATGCAGAAGATGTATTAAAATTAGCAGAATCAGATGCTTCTCCATTTAATTTCAATATCATTCGTTCTGAAGGTATACCAGTATTTTCTAAGAATGATGAACCTTCTATTAATGTATACGTTGATAACGGAACTGTCTATATGACAGAAGAAGATGCTTTAATAAGAGGATATTATAATTGCTCTAGACCATTAATAATTGATAATTTGGATAAAGAAGTAGTTAAGTTACCTTATACATTAGAAGATGTTAAGCGAAGAGAAGCATTTAATAATACTGTTTTTATCGATATAAATGATTCTAAAGATTTGGATGGAGTTATATCAGAGAACGAAAATAATAATCCTAATCTAGAAGATACAATTGTATTGGATGGAACTCCAATGATAACAGCTGCATCAGATAATAATCCTAATCTAGAAGATACAATTGTTTTAGATGGAACTCCAATAATACCAGCTGCGTCAGATAATAATCCTAATTTAGCAGACACAGTAGTTTTAGATGGATCTCCAGTAGTAGATCAAGCTACTCCAGAACCTGTTGTTACTACAAATAGTGAACCTGTAGAACCGATGTCTGAACCAGTTGATTCTGATAGAGTAGATAGAAACTTACGTTATACTGAAGTTATTTATAAAGTTACTAAAGATATTGGCGGTCTTCGAGTTAAGGATGCTAATAGATATAATGCTATTAATATTAAAAGTTGGCAAAATTTTAAAAATGAATTGCATTCTGGTCAAGTAGATTATAATATTGTACATTTCTTAGGAGCTGTTACTAGACTTGTTAGTTCAAAAGTAAATAAATGGATTAGTGGAATTCTTTTAACTAATCGTGGAAGAAATGCTGTAAAAACTATCAATACTAGATTAAATAATTTGAGTGAAAAAGAATTACAAACTTTATATGATCAATATGTTGGTAATTCAGTAATGCAGAATGTTGACTTTATTCCAGTGAATAGTCTTATTATGACACGTATGTCTAAATGGGTTATGGAAAAAGTAGAAAATTTAAATGAAGAAATAAGACATTGTTATGATAATTTATTTGTTATTTTAGGAGAAAAAGAAGCTTTAAAAGAAGAAATAGAAAATACCCCAATATCTAAATCTGATGATTTACGGGAAAAATATAAAGAATTAATGCATCTTGGTGCTGAAAATATAAAAGTTATTATGGCTAAAAGAGCTGCAGGTGATAAATTGTTAGGTCATCAAGGTCTTCATGGAATGGAAGAAGTCTTTAAGGCCGCTAAAACGAGAATGAATTATGTAGGATTAAGACATTCTAAGAGACATGATTTTGATGAAGAATTAACAAAAACTCTTGCTCAATTTGGTAGTCAATTAGAATCAGGTTTAGCAACTGGTAATGATGAGGATATAGTTGAGGGATTCTTAGGAGAAGAAACTTGTTTTGCTGATAATACAGAGATTAAAAAAGGTATTTTTGGAGACAAGTCTGTTGGTAAGAAATATTATTTACCATTACTTAAGAAACTTGATTATCGAGATGATCCATTCTTAAGAGATTTATTCTCAACAATTGCAATTGCTAGTGCTGGTATAAGTGCTATTAATGCATATAAAGTACATCATGTTGATGTAAAAAATGAGCAATTAAGAGTTGATGAGCATAATGCACAAATTGATCAAGTAATGGATGTAGTACATAGCGATGCTAAAAAACAAATTAGCTTTACTAAAGATTATACTGAAGGTATGAAAGCACAAGCTAATCAAGATGTACTTACTGTTTCTAATTCTCTTGAAAGAGAAGCTTTGGATATGAGTAATTGGAAATTTAGTGATAAATATCGTGCCTTAGATAGTGATAATCATGATTTCTATAATGGTTTTTATGAGGATGTAAATAATCAATTAAGTGATATTGCAATTCGTAACGGAAGAGGTATTATTAATAATCACGAAACAATGGATGAAATTATCAATGTTGCAAATGGTTCTCAAGAAGTTTTAGCAGATGTTGCTGATAATTGTTTAGAAGTATTAGAACCATATGCTGCTACTCATAATTTTAACCTTGAGGGTGTTCAACATGCTTTAGAATATACTGTTGCTCATCCTGATGCTATTACTGAGATGCATAATGCTATTGGACAGAGTGTAGATATATCTCATGAGTTGTATGATTTGAGTATTGATCATTATGAAGCATTAGCTTCACTTCCAAGTGATATGTATACTACTTTAATAGCTGCCGCAAGTTCAGCTGCTTTAGCTAATAAGGTTTATCAAGGAATGAAAAGTAAGGGATATAGTTCTAATAAAGAATATGATGACTCTATTACTAAAAAAATGCGTAGTCATAAAGAACTTGATGATAACGATGATAGAGACATTGATTTAAGTGTTAATGATAACAGCGATAGCAACATTGATGAAAATGCTAATGATAACAGCGATAGTAACATTGATGAAAATGCTAATGATAACGATGATAGTGATATTGATGATATGTTGAGTGATGAAGATATAGAAGCATTTATTGATAGAGAATTAGGTGCTGTTACTGACGTTGATTTTGATATAGAAAGTAATGAAACTAGTCATTCAATGAGACATTAAAATTTAAAAATGGAGGAATATAATGAAAATAATTAAGTGCCCTCATACTAATAACATTATGTTAGTATTAAAAGAGAATGAAAATGTTGATGAGAAAATATTAAAGGCTAATAGTGTAGATGCTGCTTTTGAAAAACATGTGCCTGTCTTTGAAAGAAATGAAAATAAAGTAATGGTATCTGTTAATCATGTAATGGAAGATGATCATTATATTGAATGGATTATGGTTGATTACGGAGATATGCAAATTATTAAACACTTTAATCCTGGTGATGAGCCTAAAGTAGAAGTTGATTATAAAGAGGGTATAAAAGCATATAGTTATTGTAATAAGCATAGTTTATGGGAAGCTGAATTAAAATAAAAGTAAAGAAAAAGTAATTTTTATCTTTACTTTTTTTTTGGTTTATGATATGTTGATATCGACGTTTCGCAATTCAACTATGTATTTTGCATACCTACATATGACAAATATGTGGTTTTTTTGCGTGGAAAGGAGTGAGTTTTTAAATGTCATTCATCGAGGTTAAGCAGATATCTAAAACCTTTCGAGTTGCGAAGAAGAAAAGTGGCTTGAAAGAAGCATTCAAATCATTCTTGAAGAGAGAATATTTGGATATTAAGGCAGTAGATGATATTTCTTTTTCTATTGAAAAAGGAGAAATAGTTGGTTATATTGGACCAAATGGAGCAGGGAAAAGTACTACTATAAAAATACTTAGTGGTATCTTAAATCCTGATTCAGGAGAGTGCAAAATAGCTGGTATGACTCCATGGAAGGAAAGAGTAAAATATGTCAAAAAAATCGGTGTAGTCTTTGGTCAAAAGAGTCAACTTTGGTGGGATATTCCAGCTGAAGATACGTTTGATTTATTGAGAGATATTTATGAAATTCCTGAAGAAGAATATTTATCTACTAAAAATGATTTGATTGAAAAATTAAATCTAAAAGATATCATAAACATTCCTGTCAGACAATTAAGTCTAGGCCAGAGAATGCGCTGTGAAATAGCGGCATCTTTATTACATAGTCCAGAAATATTATTTCTAGATGAACCAACTATTGGATTAGATGCTGTTTCAAAACAGTTAGTCAGAGATTTTATTAAGAAATTAAACAAAGAAAAACAGACAACTATAATTCTGACTACTCATGATATGTCGGATATAACGACACTCGCTAAAAGAATCATTTTAATTGGAAAGGGTAAAGTTTTATATGATGGTAGTCTAAAAAAACTAAAGAACATGTATGAAACAGAGACTTATATTAGTATTAAGACTAAAGATTCATTAAATATTAAGAAAAAGGGTATTATTAGTAAAAAGAAGAATAAAGAAGGATATGACTTAGTAATTAATACTAAATTAATTTCTATTTCTGAATTGTTAACAGTTTTATCTCATCGAATTTCTATTGAAGATATTGAGATTTTAGAAGAACCAATCGATAAAATGATAGTTAGATTATATGAGGACTATCAGATTTGAAAGCCTATTATACTTATTTTAAATTAAAGTTTATTACAGGGCTTCAATATAGAAGTGCTGCATGGGCTGGTATATCTACCCAATTCTTCTTTGGATTTGTCTATATCATGGTTTATATTGCTTTTTATGAATCTGGTGGTAAAAATATTCCTATGACTTTAAGTGAGACAATTACTTACTTATGGTTGAATCAAGCATTGCTTGCTTTAGTAAATCAATTTACTAGAGATGAAGAATTATTTAAAATGGTTAGAGAAGGAACAATATCTTATGAATTAGCTAGACCTAAGAATCTGTACTTTATGTGGTTTTTTAAAGTACTAGGTCAAAAACTAGCTGCAGTAACATTAAGGTTCTTTCCGTTAATAATTGTTACTTCTTTATTACCAGAACCTTATGGGTTAGGTTTACCAGTATCATTTATTGGTTTTATAGTTTTCTTATTATCACTTACGATAGGTTCTCTTCTAGTAACAGCTTTAACAGTTTTGTATCCGATAGTTACATTAGCTACTATGAGTGAAAAAGGAATTGTTAATTTAATGATAACTATTGCGGATATATTATCAGGTATAGTAGTACCAATACCATTCTTCCCTTTATTTTTACAAAAAATATCAAGTGTTTTACCATTCCAATATATAAGTGATTTACCTTTTAGAATTTATGTTGGTAATATACAAATTAATTCTTGTATATTACCAATTATTATTCAATTTATTTGGTTAATATTATTAATCGTAATAGGAAATTTATTAATGAAAAAGAATTTGAAAAGAGTAGTGGTTCAAGGAGGATAAATGAAAATTTATTTTAAATCACTCGCTATGCATTTAAAAGGAGAATTAGAGTATCGAGTGAATTTCATTTTATCTTTTCTTTCCCAAATACTAGTGTTTTTTACTTATTATTTTATAATAATAGCTTTATTTGCAAAGTTTGATAATATTAAAGGTTTTACAATGTATGAAGTCCTTTTATGTTTTTCTATCATTCAATTTGGTTTTTCTATGAATGAAGTTTTTGCAAGAGGAGTAGATCGTTTTGATAGATTGATTATTAGAGGAGACTTTGATAGATTATTACTTAGACCTAGAAATATTATTTTACAAGTACTTTGTAGTGATGGTGATTTTGTTAAAAGTGCTAGAGTAATTCAAGCAATTATTGTCATGATAGTAGCTCTGTTACATCTTCATATTGAATGGAATATTATGAGAGTAATAACTTTATTATTAATGCTATTATCTGCTTGTATTATCTTTTTTGGAATATTCTTATTAGCAGCTTCTTATTGCTTTTACACAGTTCAAGGATTAGAAGTTAGAAATGTATTTACTGATGGAGGTAAACATATGGCTCAATATCCAATAGGAGTATTCTCTAAAGGTTTTGTCTTGTTCTTTACTTTTATAATTCCTTATGCTTTTGTAAATTATTATCCATTATTATATTTTTTAGGTAAGAAAGATACTATTATATATGGGTTATCTCCTTTATTAGTAATAATATATTTATTACCATGTATAATAGTTTTTCATTTAGGAATGAAGAGATATTCAAGTGTGGGTTCGTAGCCTGCACTTTTTCTTTTATAAAAACAATTTATAACATTTGACTTTTGTATAAGAACAAACTATAATAAACGCCATGAGGTGGGATTGTGAATACAGATTATAATTTATATAAAATTTTCTTATACTTATACGAAGAAAAAAGTATATCTAAAACAGCAGCTAAACTATATGTTTCCCAACCAGCTATTAGTTATAGTTTAAAAGAATTAGAAAGTCAATTAGGATATACATTATTTTATAGAAATTCTAAAGGTATAGAACCTACTGAAGAAGCAAAAGAATTATATGGTTATGTTTCTACTGCTTTTAGTATTTTAAGTGATGCTGAAAAGCATTTAAAAAATTTAGATAATCTTAGTATTGGCAATATTAAAATAGGTATTACTTCACAAATTAGTAATTCTTATTTATCCGAATATATTACTACTTTTAAAAGAAAATATCCTGGTATTACATTTGAAATAATTAGTAAATCCACTTCTGAAATGATTCCAATGTTAGAAGAAAGAAACTTAGATATTATTATCGATACATTGCCAATTACTGGTAAAAAGAATCTTACTAAATTGGCTTTGTCACAAGTAAATAATTGCTTTGTATATAATAAAAGAATAAATAAAGAGATAAAGATTAATCAAGTAGAAGATCTTATTAAATATGATTTAATATTACCAGAATATGGTACATCTTTTTATTCTAAATTAGAGGAGTTTATGGAATCTAAGAATATTAAACTAAAGCCATTGATTGAAGCTAATACTAGTGAGATGATTTTAGAGATGGTTAGATCAGGTTTAGGTATTGGTTATTTAAGTGAAGATGTGATAAATAATCAAAATGATAAAAATGATTATAGAATAGTTCAATTTGATGATTTACCTATAGTAGATATATGTTGTGTATATATAGAAGAGTTTTTAACTACTTCTACTAAGAAATTTATTGAGTTACTAAAAAAGAATAATTAATATTCTTTTTTTTTCATATCTTTTTGTAGAGGTGAATTATGTTTTTAAGAAATATTAATAAGAGAATAAAGATATTATTTATATTATTAGTATCTATGTTATTATTAGTAGTATTAAAAGTACTTTATATTGAATTATTTCAACATAATAAATTATCTTCTTTGGCAAATGATCTATGGAGTAGAAATTTAGTTTTAAAAGCTGATAGAGGAAAAATATTAGATAGAAATGGTGTTGTTTTAGCAGATAATTTAACTACTGCTTCGTTAGTGTTAGTACCGAATCAAATTAAAGATAAGGAAAGGGTTACTAGAGATTTATCTAGAATACTAAATAGTGACATAAGAAAACATGTTTATAAAAAAACATCAATTGAAAGAGTTCATCCTGAAGGTAGAAGATTGTCTTATGAAATTGCAGAGAAGATTAATAATTTACATTATGATGGGGTTTATTTAGTAAAAGAGTCTAAAAGATATTATCCTAATGGTAAATTACTTGCTCATGCTTTGGGCTATGTTGGTATAGATAATCAAGGCTTATCAGGTTTAGAATTAGAATATGATAAGTATTTAAAAGGTGAAGATGGTACTATTAAGTATTTTAGTGATGCTCATGGAAATAGAATTAATCTAAATGATATCTATGTAGCTCCAACTTCAGGAATGAATATTAATTTAACTATTGATATTAAGATACAGAAATCTTTGGAAAGAGAAATGAATAATATTAAAGATATGTTTAATCCAGATATGGCATTAGCAGTTGTGGTTAAGCCTAAAACAGGTGAAATATTAGGAATGAGTTCTTTACCTAGTTATGATCCTAATAATTATTCTAAATATAGCTCAGAAGTATTAAGTAGAAATTTGCCTATCTGGGCATCTTATGAACCGGGTAGTACGTTTAAAATAGTTGTACCGGTTTTTATGTAAATATGATATAATTGTTCTGGATATAAAATTTGGAAGTGGTAAATATGAAAAAATTAATATTTGGATATGGATTAAGTTTTATTCTTTCTTTTCTACTTTTTTTATATGAGCCATTCGCATTGTATGTTACAAATTTAGATGAATTTACATTTGATATTTATGATATTTTTCCGACGATTATTTTATCTTTTTTAGGGTGCTTTCTTTTCTTTTGCTTAGTATTTACAATTTTATATCGTTTTGTTAAAAACAAAAAAATCTATGACATTGTTTTTCTTGTGATTGCTCTTATTTTTTTGGGATTGTTTTTACAAGGTAATTTTTTTAATATTGAACTACCATGGATAGATGGTTCTAAAGTTATTTGGAGCAAATATGTAATACCTAATATAGTTTCTATTACTTTATGGCTGGTTATTATAGCTATTGGTATATTTTTACCTAAAAAAATTGGTTTCGATAATATTTATAAATTAACTGTTTATGCTTGTATTTTTGTTTCTTTGATTTTAAGTATGGCTATTATTGGAAATATTGTTGTGATGAAGAATTCTTTGTTTCAAAAAAAATATGTTTTATCAACAACTGAGAATTATCAAGTTGCTTCAACTAATCGTAACTTTATTATTTTAATGTTAGATGCAGTTGATGCAGTTATGTTTGATGAAATTATGCAAAAAAACAAGCATGAAAATGTATTTGATGATTTTACTTTTTATAAAGATACGACTTCAACTTATATTTATACAAGGGATTCTATTCCTTTTATTCTGACAAACAAATGGAATAAGAACAAAACTTCATTCTCTGACTATAGTAATAAAGCTTATAGTAATTCTTATTTATTTAAAACACTAAAAGATAATAATTATGCTATTAATCTATATACAAATGATCTTATTTGGGAAGATGAAGGTTATAAAGTAACTGCTAATTTAAAAAATACAAATAAAAGTATAGATTCTTTTATTTATTTACGTGAGCAAAAAAAGTATATTTTATTTAAATATCTTCCTTTTCCTTTAAAAAGACTTTCAAAGATAGAAACTATTAGATTTAAAAATAAAGTAGTATACAATAATGAAGGATTATATGATTGGAATGATATAATAGCGTATGATGAGTTTCGTAAAGGAAAATTAAATACAACTGATACTAATATGTTTAAATTTATTCATATAGAAGGAGCTCATGTACCATTTGATTTAAATAACAAAGTAGAGAATATTGGTGCTAATAATGGAACTTATTATGATAAATTAGAATCTAGTATTTTGATAATTGATGCTTTCTTAAAACAATTAAAAGAAAGTAATGTCTATGATAATTCTAATATTATTATCATGGCTGATCATGGTTATGCTCTAGGAAACGGTTATGAAGGTAGACAAAATCCAATTTTATTTATTAAAGGAATTAATGAACATCATGGTTTGGAAAGATCAGATATACCTGTTTCTTATACTGATTTAAAAAGTGTTTATTTTGACTTACTTAATGAAAAGCAAAGTAGTGAATTGTTTGCTGATGTTGATCCGAATCGAGACAGAAAAATGTTACTTTATGTGTATGGAAATGAAAGTCATATGGTTGAAGTTGTTCAACAAGGAGAGGCTTGGAATGAAAAAACAATTAAATCTACAGGGAATATATATGATCTAAAAAAATAGGAAGGAGAAATAAAATGATTACTAGTTTTTTAAGCATCTTTATGAAGTTCTTTTATAATCTGTTTCATAATTATGGTTTGGCAATTCTTTTCTTCACGATTGTTTCTAAAATTATTTTATTTCCGGTATCTTTGCTAGTTCAAAAGAATTCCATTAAATTAGTTTCTTTAAGACCTAAGATAAATAGAATAAAAATCGATTATTATGGTGATGATGATAAAATAACAGAACTTGAAAGTAAATTGTATAAAGAGGAAAAATATAATCCTTTTTTATCAGTAATACCTTTAATTATTCAACTTGTTATCTTAATTTGTTTTGTTCAAATTGTTAATAATCCAATTACCTATATTTCTAATGTAGATTCTAAGACTAGAGATTTATTAGTAGCAGAAGTGTCTGAAGAATCTAATTATCAAGAATTAGAAGTATTAAGAAAAGTAAAGAATCATGAAATTAATAATAAAGAATTAGAAAAAATTGATTTAGAGGTTTTTAATTATGATTTATCTTTGATACCTGTTAATCTTCATAACTATTTATTTCCTCTTTTAGCGGCTCTTTCTTCATTAATTTATTGTTTATATGATATGAAGAAAAATGTTTTACAAAGAGAACAAAGTACAAGATATAAAATTATTACTATGTTAATTTCTGTTTCCTTATCTTTGTATCTAGGACTTTATGTACCAGCAGGAGTAGCTTTATATTGGATTTTTAGTAATTTACTTGCTATGGTAGTTTTATTCTTACTTAATACAGTTATGAAACCTACTAAGTATATTGATTATTCTGAATTAGAAAAATCTAATGCAGAATTAGCAACTTTAACTGTTGAAGATAGAAGTAAAGATGTTATTAAACAAGAAAAGGTTGATTATAAAAGATTTTTTAAAATAGATAATAAGCATTTAGTTATTTATGCTGAAGATAGTGGTTATTATAAATATTATCGAGGAATAATTAATTATTTACTAGAACATTCTAATCTTATTATTCATTATATTACTAGTGATTATTCTGATCCTGTTTTAAAAGAAAATACAGAACAGTTTAAAGCTTATTATATTGGTGAAAAAAAACTTATTTCTTTGATGATGAAAATGGATAGTGATATAGTTTTAATGACTGTTCCTGATCTTGATAAATATCATATAAAAAGGAGTTATGTAAGAAAAGATATTGAATATATTTTTATTCATCATGGAATAGGTAACTATAATTGTTCTTGTAAGAAGGGATCATTAGATCACTTTGATACTATATTTGCTTTTGGTAAATATCAAAGAAAAGAAATAACAGAGGGAAATAAAGTTTATAATTTAAAAAGAAAAGTAGTTGATGTTGGTTATCCTTTATTGGATGAAATGTTAATAGAAGAAAAATTTAAAAACAATAAAACTATTATAATTGCTCCATCATGGCAAAAAGATAATATTATGGAAACTTGTATTGATGAAATAATAAATATTTTAAAGAAGAATTTTAAACTTATAGTTAGACCTCATCCATATTATGTAAAGCATAACAAGAATAAAATGAAACAATTAAAAGACAAGTATTATAATAATAAAAATGTTATTATTCAAGATGATTATTCTACTATTGGTAATATTTTAGACTCTGAAATATTGATTACTGATTGGTCAGGGATAAGTTATGAATATGCTTTTATAACTAAGAGACCAGTAATATCTATTAATACACCAATGCGTGTATTAAATAAAGATTATCAAGAATTAGGTATTGAAATATTTGAATTATATTCTAGAGATATTATTGGTAAAAGTATTGATTTAGACAAATTAAATACTATTGATAAAGTTGCGAAAGATATGGTTAAAAATAAGACAAAGTATTCAAAAAAGATAGAAGACTTTTTTGAAGAGAATGTATATAATATAGGTACGAGTAGTGAAGTTGCAGCTAAGTATTTAGTTAATTCTATTCAGGAGAAAATTAAAAGGAGGAAACATGATTAATGTATTATATATTGATCCTTCAGTTATGACTTATACAATTCAAGTTATCACAGGAATAGTTGTTGCTTTAGGAGCAATTGTTGGAGTTTTTATAAAGAAGTTTAAAAAGAAAGTAAAAATAAAAGATAAAAATAAGGAAAAAGAATCAGATGATATTTCGATTAAGTAGTTAGGGGAGATAGAATGGCAGAATTAGTTAGAGAAATTGAAAAAGAAGATATTGCTGAAATAAAGAAATTATTAAATAAAGTTTTTGGAATTAGTGAATTTGTTGACATAAAAAGATTAGGTGGAATGATGAATCATTCTTATAAAGTTACTTTAGAAAATGGAGAAGAGTTTTTAGTTCGTATTCCTGGTGAAGGTACTGATGAAATGATTAATCGTATCGATGAAAAAAAGAGTACTGAATTAGCTTGTAAACTAGGAATTGATTCAGAACTTCTATACTTTGATGAAAAAGGTTATAAGATAATGAGGTTTATTAAGAATCCACAACCAATGAATGAAGATGTTATGAAAAGAGAAGATATTATTAAGCAAGCAGCTAATATTTTTTCTAAATTACATAATTCATTAGTTGATACAGGTGTTATATTTGATGTTTTTGAAAAAGCACTTTTATATGAAAAGATAATTTCTGATTATCAAGTTTCGCTATATGATGATTATTCTGATACTCGTAGTTATGTTTTTGATTTATATAAGGGATTACAAGATAAATCTGAGATAAATATTGTTCCTTGTCATAATGATTCATTAGTAGATAATTGGGTTTTAGATGAAGATGATAGGTTATATTTAATTGATTGGGAATTTTCTGGTATGAATGATGCTGTTTGGGACTTATCATGTCTTTCTATTGAAGCTAATTATTCTGATGTTGAAGATAATATATTATTAAAATCTTATTATCAAAGAAATATAACTGATGATGAAAGAAAACATTTTATTATTGAAAAAATATTGATTGATTATTTATGGACTCTTTGGGGATTAGCACGTGTACCATTTGATGGAGACTTTATGAGAGAATATGCAAGTGGTCGTTATGAAAGACTTCATGATAACATTAAACAATATAAAAAAATAAAATAGGACTGAGTGTATGAATGAATTAGAATTTAAAATATTATTAGCTATAAAAAAGTATGGTGTAAAAAAGTGCTTTTCTTATTTAGGTGATATATCAGAAGATATAATTAGTAATCAAATAAGTGTTTTTTATGATAAAAACTGGATCAAAGAAGATGTAATAACTGATATGGGTTTAAAACAATTAGAACCATTCAAGGTAGATAATGCTGTAATTATGGCTGCGGGTTTATCTTCAAGATTTGTCCCCTTATCTTTAGAAAAACCAAAAGGATTACTTAATGTTAAAGGAGAAATATTAATAGAAAGACAAATAGAACAATTGCAGTCATCTGGAATTGAAAACATAATTATTGTTTTAGGATATAAACATGAAGAATTTATGTATTTGAAAGATAAATATACTGGAATTAAATTGGTTTATAATCCAAAATATAATGAATTTAATAATACATATACACTTTTTATGGCAAAAGATTATTTAAAAAATTCTTATGTTTGTTCTTCAGATAATTACTTTAGTAAGAATCCTTTTGAGGAATATGTTTATGAATCATTTTATTCAGCTATTAAAGTAACAGAAGAAACTAACGAATGGTATATGGAGCCAAATAATCAAGGATATATTTCTAGTATTTCTAAATCTGGTACTGAAGGTTTTATAATGTTAGGACATGCTTATTGGAATAAAGATTTTTCTAAAAGTATTTTAAAACTACTCGAGGAAGATTTTTCTCAAGAAGGTCAATATAAAAAGGTATTATGGGAAGATGTTTTAAAAGATAATTTAAATAAATTGCCTTTAATGAAAATACATGAGTATCCTTCTGATGTCATATTTGAATTTGATTCATTAGATGAATTACGTAAATTTGATTCTTCATATATCAGTGATTCTCATAGTAATACTTTAAAAGAAATTGCAGATTATTATGGTGTGAAAGAAGAGAATATTACTAATATTAAACCAATTGAAGCTAATGAAGATAGATATTCTTTTTCGTTTGAAATTAATCATGAAAAGCATGTTTATTCCCATGAAAATAAAGAAGATAATATAATTAAGAAACGTATATAAATACGTTTTTTTCATATTAAAAAATAAAATTCATAATATTTAGTGGTGATATGATGAATGATAAATTTATGATTAATATCGAAATACTTATTAATAAGAATTTATATAATAAAAGAGTGATTGATGAGGAAACTTATTTAATAGTAAATGATAAACTTTTAAAGAAGTTAAATAAATAATAGGAGGAGTGTATATCATTTTTAATGAAATATCAAGACAAATAATGTCTGGTGAAAAAATTTATAATATTCCTTTGCGTGTTACTTTTTATTGTCGAGTTTCTACTGATAGTGATATTCAACTTAATTCATTAGAAAATCAATTAGATTATTATGATAATTATATTAAAAGTAAACCTAAATGGAAGTATGTGCCTGGCTATGTAGAAGAAGGTGTTACTGGTACAAGAGCTGATAAAAGACAAGAGTTTATGAAAATGATAAGAGATGCTAAAACTAATAAATTTGATTTAATTGTTACTAAAGATGTCTCTAGATTTGCGAGAGATTTAGAAGATAGTATTCACTATATTAGAGAATTAAAAGATGCTGGCGTAGGAGTTTTTTTTGAAAATCAAGCTCTTAATACTTTTGATTTTAATTCTGAATTAACGCTAAATATTTTATTTAACATTGCTCAAGAAGAATCTAAAAAAATATCAACTAGTGTCAAATTTGGATATCGTAAAGCAATAGAAAAGGGTCATGTATTAGGTTCATCAAATATTACGGGCTATCGTAAAGATAATTGTAAATTAATAGTAGTACCAGAAGAAGCTCAAATGATTAAGAAATTATTTGAATTATATGCTACTGGTGAATATGGTTTATCTAAATTAGCAAGGCAATTAGGAGAAGAAGGTTATTTAAATAAAAAGGGTAAATTATATGATAAAAACTCTTTAAAAAGAATGATTGAAAATCCTAAATATAAAGGATTTTATAGAGCTAGAACTTATGAGGTACTTGATTATCGTACTAAAAAAAGAAAGAAGAATAGCGTAGAAGAACAAATTATTTATAAAAATGAAGATGGACGAGTACCAGCAATTGTTTCTGAAGAATTATGGTTAAAAGCTAATGAAATATTGAAGAAAAGATCTTTATCGTATAAGAACAATAACTGTTGTGTAGGTGGTGTTAAATATGCTTTATCATCAAAAATATATTGTAAAGATGATAACACAATTTTTCAAAGAACCTATAATAGTAGAAATAAGAAAAGAGCTGTTTGGTGTTGTGGACTTTACCTGCAACATAGTTTGGCTCTTTGTAGTTCTCCGATTATTGCTGAAGTAGATTTATATAATATATTTTTAAATATCATGAGAAAAACTATTACAAATAAAGAGCTAATCAATAATGATCTATGTAAGATATATGCTGATGTAGATAAAACTAAGCAATATGATATAGAGCTTCAAACTGTTGAGGAACAATTAAAAAATATAGAAAGTAAAAAGAATATGCTGTTAGATTTAGTTTTTTCAGGAGAAATAAAGAGAGAACAATTAAAAGGGCAATTTATAAAATACGAAAAAGAGATTAAAGAATTAGAAAAGAAAAAAAGAAAAATATTAACAGAAATTAATATTAAAGATACATTTAATTTAGAAAAAATTAAATATGAAATTAATAATCAATTGACTAATGACTTGTTAGAAGATTTTATTAGAAATTTTGTTTCTAAAATTATTATATCTAAAATTAATAATAATCGACATTATCTTAATTTAGATATTTATATGAAATTAATTAATAGTGATGATATTTATAATAATAATTATTCTAGTATTGAGAAATTACGAAAAGATAGACAAACAAATAAGTTTACTTATAATGTTTTTTTTACTGAAAAGGGTAACAACGTTTAAAATAGTAACTATGGCTGCTTCCGTTGAAGAGGGAGTAGTAGATATATTTAAGGATCATTTTTATGATTCAGGTAAAGTTAGAGTTGATGGTAGTACTTTAAAATGTTGGAAAGCTGGAGGTCACGGTGACCAAACCTTTCTTCAAGTCATTGAAAATTCTTGCAATCCAGGATTTGTGAAGTTAGGACAACTTTTAGGAAAAGAAAAACTATTTAGTTACATAAATAAATTTGGATTTGGTTCAAAAACAGGAATTGACTTGAATGGCGAAGGTAACGGAATTATATTTCCCCTTAATAGAGTTGGCAATGTAGAACTCGCAACTTCTGCTTTTGGACAAGGTATTAGTGTTACACCTATTCAACAGGTAATGGCAGTTAGTGCAGTGGTAAATGGGGGATATTTATATAAGCCCTATATTGTGAAGAGTGTTAGTAATAATATTGATAATGTTATATATGAGAATAATAAGGTTTTCAAGAAACAAGTTATTAGTGGAAAGACATCCGCAACAATGCGATATGCATTGGAAAGTGTAGTTGCGAAGGGTGGAGGAAAAAGCGCTTATATTGAAGGCTATCGAATTGGAGGTAAAACAGGTACTGCTCAAAAAGTAGAAAATGGTCAATACTTAGCTAATAATTATATAATGTCATTTATGAGTGTAGTACCAGCAAATGATCCCCAAGCTGTTTTCTATTTAGCTATTGATAATCCTAAGAATACAGCTATGTTATCTAGTTATACAACAACTCCTATCGCAAGAAGAATATTATTAGATATTATTGATAGTTTAGGTATAGAAAAACAAGAAAATGAAATAAAAAAGGATTTGGAGTGGAATGATAAAGTTACTTATGAAGTTCCTAATGTAGTAGGTAAGAGTTATGAAGAAGCTAAAAAATTACTAGTAAATTTTGAAATTGTTAAATCAGGAACAGGAAATATTGTATCTTTTCAATCTCCAAAATCAGGAACTATTATTGAAGATAGAAGTAAAATTAGATTATTTATGAAATAATATGTAAACTTTTTTGTAAATGGAATCTAATTTAGCATATTATTTTTATTAGTATGATATAATTATTTAAGAAACGGAGTGAAAAATATGCTGTTATTGACGAAAGCTATTTTTGCCATAATGATTGGTTTTTTATCATCTGTTGTGTTAGGTTTATTTATGTTGCCAATCTTAAAAAAACTTCATATTGGTCAAAAAATTTCCATTTTTGTTGGAGATGCACATCGTAAGAAAGAAGGAACTCCTACTATGGGAGGTTTAATATTTATTATTCCAACCGTAGTCGCAACATTAGGATTAATATTTACAGGTAAAATATCTTATACATCTAATTTGGGAATAGTATTATTAGTTTTTATAGGATATGCTTGTATTGGATTTTTAGATGACTTTCTATCAATTAGAAAAGGTAATAATGAAGGATTAACAACTTATCAGAAATTATTTATGCAAGTTTTAATTGCAATTGGTTTCTTTTATATTTACATGCGTAGTGGAGGTCAAACTTCATGGGTAGTTGGAACTCTACATATCGATATAAATTTTGGTTGGTTATATGGTTTAGCAATTCTATTTATTTTAGTTGGTGCCAGTAATGCGGTTAATTTAACTGATGGTCTTGATGGATTGGCTGGTGGTTTATCCGCAATTGCTTTTATTGCATTTGCACTTATATCATTATCAGTTGGATTTGAAGATATTGGAATATTTAGTTTGATTTTAACTGGTAGTTTGATAGGATTCTTAATTTATAATACACATCCAGCTAAAGTGTTTATGGGAGACACTGGATCACTTGCTTTAGGTGCTGTAATGGGTGCTATCGCAATACTTACTCATCGTGAGTTGACGTTATTGGTAGTTGCCTCAGTATTTGTCATTGAAACTTTATCTGTAATTATTCAAACATTTTGGGTTCAAGTTTTTCATAGAAAATTATTCTTAATGACACCCTTACATCATCACTTTGAAAAATTAGGTTGGTCTGAAAGTGATATTGTTAAATTATTTTGGGTTGCAGGATTAATCTTATCAATGGCTGGAATTATTTTTGGAGTTTGGGTATAAAGAACGAAAGTTCTTTTTTTTTATCTAAATCATATAATTTTATTAAGGTGATTACATGAAAAAAATAGATAAAGTATTATTATTCAGTGTCATAATTTTATCTATTTTTGGAGTTATGATGATTTATTCAGCTTCAAGTATTTGGGCAGAATATAAGTTTAATGATAGTTTTCACTATTTGAAATATCAATTAATATTTTTGGTTCTTGGAGTTCTATTAATGTTATTTGTTTCTAAAATTAATTATAATTTTTATTATGAGTATGCTAATATTATTTTATTTAGTTGTTTAATTTTATTAATATTAGTTTTGATTCCAGGTATAGGTAGTATTAGAAATGGAAGTAGAAGCTGGTTTGGTATTGGTTCTTTAGGAATACAACCTAGTGAAGCTGCAAAAATTGGCTTGATTATTTTTAGTAGTAAATATCTTTCCCGTAATGAATCTTATTTACAGAATAATATAATTGGAATAATACCTCTTTTAATAATAGTCTTAATTTTCTTTGGACTTATAATGTTACAACCTGATTTAGGTACTGGTACAATTATGTTTTTAGCTATTATTTCATTACTGTTTATTAGTGGCTTAAATATAAAATTCTTTTTAGGAGGAGGAGTAATTGGTTTAGTTGGGATAATTGGTTTAATTGTAATTGCACCTTATCGAATGAATAGAATTACTTCTTTTCTTAATCCATGGAAAGATCAATTAGGTACAGGATTTCAAATAATTCAAAGCTTGTTTGCTATTGGACCTCATGGTCTTTTAGGAACAAGTTATTTAAACTCAATTCAGAAACATTTCTACTTACCAGAACCTCAAACAGATTTTATTTTTTCAGTAATAGCTGAAGAATTTGGAATAGTAGGAGCTATTATTGTAGTGGGATTATTTATAGTGATATTTTATCGATGTATTAAAATAGCTCTTTCTTCAAATGATTTGTTTTCAAAGTATTTAGTATTTGGGATTACTTTTCAATTAATATTTCAAGCTATTATGAATTTAATGGTAGTAGTTGGTTTAATACCTGTAACTGGAGTAACTTTACCATTTCTTTCGTATGGAGGATCATCTTTATTAGTATCTATGGCAAGTATTGGAATAATTTTAAACATTTCTAGAAATAATGGTTGATGTACGAATATTTGTTTGATATAATATTTTTTACCATTCAGGAGGTTTAAATGAACAATATTATATCAAAAGATAGAATAAAAATAGAAGACATGATTTATGAAATTAGAGGGAAACAAGTAATTCTAGATAGAGATTTAGCAAAACTTTACCATACAGAAACAAGAGTTTTCATGCAATCAGTCAAAAGAAATATAAAAAGATTTCCAGATGATTTTATGTTTCAGTTAACAAACGAAGAATTTATGGATTGGAGATCACATTTTGTGATTTCCAAAAGTGATTTAATAGGGTTACGTAGACCACCATATGCATTTACAGAAGAAGGTGTGGCAATGCTATCTGGAATACTTAATTCAGAGATTGCTATAACTATTAACATTCAAATAATAGAAGCTTTTATCACTATGAGAAAATATATTTCTTCTAACTTAATTGAACAAAAATATATAAACAATTTGGTTTTAGAACATGAAGAAAGATTAAAACTAGTAGAAAATACTTTTTCTGACTTTAAAGAGAAGAAAAACCATTTGTTCTTTAAAGGTCAAATATATGATGCTTATTCACTTTTAATAGATATTTTTAATAAAAGCAAAAAGGAAGTTTTTCTAATTGATAATTACATTGATAAAAACATATTAGATATACTTTCTAAAACAAAAAAGAATGTAAAAATAGTGACTAACAAGTATAATAATCAAGATTATGAAAAATATAAAATGCAGTATAAAAATGTAGAGTTAATAATTAATAATACGTTTCATGATAGATTTATAATTATTGATAAAAAGGCATTGTATCACTGTGGAGCTAGTTTTAAAGATTTAGGTAAAAAATGTTTTGAAATATCTAGAATCGAAGATAATGATATATTAGTTAATTTATTAAAAAAGTTATAAAAATTAAAATAAATTAATATAAAAATGCAATACTCAGTATATATAATTATGATTTTCAGAATAAAAAAGAAGGATAAAACCTTCTTATTTAACGATGTTTATAAAGCGTTTAGCGTAATATCGCTTAAGATTGGATATCTTGTTACTAAGTGATTTTTTTGTGATCTAGTAGCTCTGGCGTTTCCTCCAATAAAGGCTACTCTAAATCCTAAATCATCTAATACTTGTAGTGATTCTTTATCATATGAATAGAATGGGAAACAGAATGATGTTTTATCACCGTTTAATGCAGTTAACGAATTAGTTAAATCATTTTTAACTGTATTATAATCAGAACAAGCTACCTTACCTCGACCATCAGCACATTGTGCTTCATAATGCAAATCATGAGTATGTGATTGAATATCTAAATATGGTGATTGATAGTTACTTATTTCCCACCAGCCAGTGATTAAGAATAAAGTTGCATGTTGTTTATATTTTTCTAATAATGGAATTAATTTATTACCATTATGTTTACCAGTACCCATAGCTCCATCATCTACAGTTAATAAGACAGATTTACTAGGTAATTCAATATATCCTTCTTTCCAATCTACAAATTCATTAATAGTTAATGTTTTATAATTGTTTTCTTGTAGCCATTTTAATTGTTCTTCAAATTTTTGAGTAGATAAGCAAATAGATTCGTTACACGTTTCAGTAGAAGCATCATAGAAGAAATGATAATTAACTACAGGTATTGCAGTTGCTATATCACCTTGACCATTATCTGTAACATCTTGTCCTTCAGCCATTTTTAAGTATTCATCAATTATCATATATTTTTTAGGATAATAATTATTTATGTTATCAAGTTTATCATTTCTAGTTGTCTTTTTATTATTATTAGTAAATTTTAAATTATTAGTAGAATTAATTTTAACTTTTAATTCATCTTCTATTTGTTTAGTAAAATCATTACTTTCTTTAGTATATAAAGCAACAGCTTTATCTTTTAAATTAACATATCCTTTTAAATATCTTATATAATCGTCACCAGTTATAAAATAATATCCTTCTTTTTGTAATCTGTTGATATGAGCTTTAATACTATTAGGATGGAAACAAGTATCTTCAGAACAATTATCACTAATCTTATCATAAACAATAGTAGTTATATAACTGTTATCTTTTGTTTCCTTACCGTTTTGTATTTTTATAGATTTTGTCTTTTTTACTTTTAAATCTTCTCCTAAAAAGTTGATATAGTAATAGTTATCATCAATACTTCTAATATCAGTAGTTAATTTATTTAAAGTAACTACTTTTTTCTTATCTTTTAATAAAGATATCTTTTTATTAGTTATAAGCTTTTTATTAAGATCTAAATAATAAGAATTATTATCTTTTTCAATTTCTTTTTCTTTTCTTTGCTCAGTTTTCTTAATATCTTTATAAGAAAGATAATAAGGAGTATTGTTAATCTGTAGATATTTATTCTTAAGAGTTAGATTACTGATTTTAGTTAATTCTAAATAGTAGCCACTTGAGATGGTTCCTATTTTATTATGTTTTTTATCATATAAATTAGCTTTTTTATTAGTAATAATATATTGATTATAGTTAGCTTTTAATGTTTTTATAGCTTTATCATTACTTAGCTTTTTATAGATAAAGAATCCTCCTATAGCTAAGATAATTAATAATATAATGCATATTAAAATACTTTTTTTATGTTTTAATTTATATTTCTTCTTACTCATATTATCACCATCTTTAGTATATATTAAATTTACTTTTTTAACAATATTATTTAGTAGTAATAATTAGCTTTTTTTGATATAATATGTTTGATTAAGGAGGTTGTCCTATGAGTGATATTATTGTAATAGGTGGAGGTCCTAGTGGTATTACCGCAGCTATTAAAGCAAAAAATAAGAATAATAATGTTATTTTATTAGAAAAGAATAGTAGTCCATTGAAGAAATTATTATTAACTGGTAATGGTAAATGTAATTATTTTAACGAAGTATTTAGTACTAAAAATTATCATAGTAATAATATTGATATTGTTAATAAGATAATTAGTGATAAGAATCTAAATAGTGTTAAAGATTTCTTTGATGAATTAGGTGTTATTCCAAAGATTAAGAATGGTTATTATTATCCATTTTCTAATCAAGCTATTACTATTAAAAATGTATTACTTCATGAAGCTGAATCAAAAGGAATAGAAATTATTTGTAATAGTGAAGTACTTGATATTGAAAAGAAAGACAAGTTTATTATTAAATGTTTTGATAAAGAATATACGTGTGATAAATTAATTGTTTCAATGGGAAGTAAAGCATATCCTAAGACAGGTAGTGATGGATTAGGATATAGTTTGTTAGAAAAACTAGGACATAGTATTATTAAACCTCTTCCAGCATTAGTTCAATTAACATCAGATTTTAAATATTTAAAAGAGATAGATGGAGTTAGAACTGATGTTTATATGGAATTGTTTGAAGATAATAAATATCTTGATTCAGAAGTAGGAGAATTACAATTTACTAATTATGGTATTAGTGGTATATGTACATTTAATTTAAGCAATTATGTTACTAGGGGATTAGATGAAGGTAGAAAAGAAGTAATTAAAATTAACTTAGTACCTTTTATAGAAACATTAATTACACCATGGTTAGATAATTATAGTAAAAAGAATAGTAATAAGAATCTAACTGAATTATTAGAAGGATTTTTAAACTATAAATTAGTTAATATGCTTATTAAAGTTAGTGATTTAAAAGGAAATAGTTATTATAAAGATTTAACTAATGAAGAAAAATTAAGATTATGTCATAACTTAAGAAGCTTAGAAATACCTATTACAGGAACAAAATCATATGATAGTGCTCAAATATGTAATGGAGGTATACCTTTAAGTGAAATTAATTATCAAACAATGGAATCTAATATTATAGAAGGATTATATATAATAGGAGAATTATTAGATATGAACGGTAATTGTGGTGGATATAACTTAACTACTTGCTGGATAAGCGGTTTACTTGCAGGTAAAGATATAGGTGAAGATAATGATTAGAATAAGACAAGTAAAAATACCTATTTCAAATGATAATAATGATCATTTAAAGAAAAAGATTAGTCATATTTTAAAGACAAAAGAAAGTGATATTAAGAGTTTTACAATAATTAAAAAGTCTATTGATGCGCGTGATAAAAACAATATTTTGTATGTTTATGAATTTGATGTAGATACTGATTTAGAAAATAAAATATTAAGTAACAATAATAGTAGTGATATCTTTCTTAGTCCTAAAGAAGAATATGTTTTTCCGGAAAGTGGTAATGAGAAACTTGATAATAAAATAGTAATAGTTGGTAGTGGACCTAGTGGTTTATTTTGTAGTTACCTATTAACAGAATTAGGATATAAACCAATTATTATTGAACAAGGGGAAAAGGTTGAAGATCGAGTTAAAACAGTTAATAAGTTCTTTGAAACTAATAAATTAAATGAATTATCAAATGTTCAGTTTGGAGAAGGTGGAGCAGGTACTTTTTCTGATGGTAAGTTAAATACTTTAATTAAAGATAAAATGTTTAGAGGTAAGAAAGTATTTGAAATATTTGTAGAAAACGGTGCTCCTGAAGAAATAATGTATTTACAAAAACCTCATATTGGTACAGATATATTAAGAGAAGTTATTATTAATATGCGTAATAAGATTATTAATAGAGGTGGAGAATTTTTATATAATACTAAGTTAACTAATTTAGTAATTGAAGATAATAAAATAATTGGAATAGAAATTAATAATAAAGAAAGAATTGACTGTAGCGTTTTAGTTTTAGCAATAGGGCATTCTGCCAGAGATACTTTTTATATGTTAAATAATAATCATTTAGAAATGAAATCTAAGCCATTCGCAATAGGACTTAGAATAGAACATCCTAGTGATATGATTAATAAGAGTCAGTATGGTGATAATTATAAGTTATTACCTCCAGCTAGTTATAAATTAACATATCAAACTAGTACTGGTAGAGGAGTATATTCATTCTGTATGTGTCCGGGAGGTTTTGTAGTAAATGCTTCTAGTGAAAAGAATAGACTAGTAGTCAACGGAATGAGTAACTATAAGCGAGACGAAAGAAATTCTAATAGTGCGATTGTAGTAACAGTAGATAGTAAAGACTTTGGAAATGAATTGTTTTCTGGAATAGAATTTCAAAGAAGATTAGAAGAAAAGGCATATGATTTAGGAAAGGGTTTCATTCCAGTTCAACTTTATAAAGATTTTAAAAATAACAAAGTCAGTGAAGAATTAGGAGAAATTATTCCTAATACAAAGGGAAAATATACTCTTAGTAATTTAAATGATTTATTTAATAAAGAAATAGTTGATTCTATAAAAGAGGGAATTGATAATTTTGGTAGAAAAATTAAGGGTTTTGATCGAGAAGATGCAGTTCTTTTAGGTATAGAGTCAAGAACTAGTTCACCAGTTATTATTAAGAGAAATGAAGAGTTTCAAAGTAATATTTTAGGAGTTTATCCTTGTGGTGAAGGTGCTGGTTATGCTGGTGGTATTACTACAGCCGCGATTGATGGGATAAAAGTAGCAGAAGAAATAATTAAGAAATATAAAATAGATTAATTTTATGCTATAATATTAGAGAGGTGATAATTATGGAAATGATAATTTTAGGAATTACGTTAATAATTACATTAGGTGCACAGGCTTATATTAATAGTGCTTATAATCAAACTAGAAGAATTAAAGCCGTAAAAGGTTTATCTGGCGCAGATGTTGCGAGAAAGATTTTAAATGCAAATGGTTTAAAGAGCGTAAAAGTTGAGGAACAACCGGGTACATTAACTGATCATTATGATCCAAGATCTAAAGTAGTTAGACTATCAACAGATATTTACAATAATACATCATTAGCTTCTGTTAGTGTTGCTTCACATGAATGTGGACATGCTATTCAAGATAAAGATGGATATTTCTTTTTAAGGCTTAGAAGTAGTATTGTACCACTTGTAAATATTGCTTCTACTTTGGGTTATGTTGCGATTATGATTGGTTTGGTTATGGGAGCAATAGGTTTTATTAGAATTGGTATTATTATGGAATTAGTTATTTTAGCTTTTCAATTAATTACATTACCAGTAGAATTTAATGCTAGTTCTAGAGCTTTAAAACAAATTACTGAACTTGGAATAGTAAGTGCAGATGAACATAAATATTGTCGTAAAATGTTAACAGCTGCAGCTCTTACTTATGTAGCTGCTGTCGCAACTGCTGCACTACAGGTATTACGTTTAGTATTAATCGCAAGAGATCGTAATTAGAAAGAGGTATATATGATTACAGTAGTTAATAACTATAATGAAGCTAATTGTATTACGCATAATGGTACTATGCATGCTGATGAAGTATTCGCAACTGCGTTTCTTCATCTGTATTTAGGTGATTTAAAAGTATATCGTATTTCAGAAATAGACTGGGAAAAAGTACAGCCTAATACTTTTGTTTATGACATTGGTAGAAAAGAATTTGATCATCATCAAATAGATGCTTTAAAAAGAGATAATGGTATTACTTATAGTTCTATAGGTTTACTATGGAAACGTTTTGGAAAAGAATATTTAGAAAAGAATAATTATGATAATATAGATTCATTATTTGTAGGAGTAGATAAAGACTTAATAGAAGCAATTGATGCGGATGATAATGGTTTCTTTCCAAAGATTGAAGCTAATTATAAAGTAAAAACATTAAGTAATGTTATAAAGCTATTTAATCCAGGATATGAATCTATGGAAGATGAAAGTGAACAATTTGTTAAAGCAGTAGAAGTTGCTGAAAAGATATTATATGAAGATATAATTTATATTAATGGTAAAGTTCAAGCTGATATAAAAGTAAAAGAAGTTTTAAATGATATAGAAAATGATAAAGAATATATAGTTTTAGATGAGTTTTTACCATATGAAGAGACAATTATAAGTGATGAAAAATATAATAATATTAAATTTGTTGCTTTTCCTTCTAATCGTGGAGGTTATGCAATTAAAACAGTACCTAAAAGTAGTAGTGATAAGGAAAGTAGAATGCCTTTTCCAAAAGAATGGGCTGGCTTAACTAATGGTGATTTAGAAGAAGTTTCTGGAATAAAAGGTCTTAGATTTTGTCATAATAGTTGTTTTATTGTTACTTGTAATACTTTAGAAGCAGTTTATAGTGTTTTAAATAAGCTATGTAAATAATTGTAAAAAACTAAATAAAATGTTTAAAAGCATTTTATATTTATAAAAAAAGATAGATAATTATATTACATGGAGAGGTGTTTATGTATAGATATAATCGAAGAAAAGAATTTATTAAGAATACTGTATATATTACTTTTATTTTATTACTCGCAGTAATCTCAACTTATTTTATTTATAATAAATTTCAAAATAATCGTAATATTGATTTTAACTCAGATTCTTTGGATGTAACATATCATGAAGCTAGTGGGGATAAGATTACTATTGATAAAATTACTCCTGTAACAGATTCAGTTGGTTTATCTTCAAAGGCATATACAATAACTATTAAAAATAATCTAACTGAAAATGTTAGATATAAAGTAAAAATACTTGATAATAATGAAAAGAATGAAGAGTATGATAAAGAAAGTTTAATACCTAAAGAAGATATTAGGATTTCAGTTAAAGCAGATAAAGACGATACAGAAATATATAATTTAGATGAATTAGAAGATGGAGTTTTATTAGATAATGAAGTAGAAGCTTTAGATACTAATAATATTTCTATTAGAGTATGGATTAAACAAGATAGTAAACTACCTGCTGGTAGTGAAATGTATTATAATGGAGTTATTCAATTAGTAGAGGAAAACTCTTCAGTAGCTATTAATAAGTAGGTGTATTATGATAGATTTAAGTTTATTACATAGTAATACTGTAGAAGAAATAGATATTAGTGGGAATTATCAAATAGATAATAGTTATTATAAAAATACTGAAATAAAAGAACTAAGTAATATTAATGTTATAGGTAAAATAATTAGAAAAGAAAATGAATCTAATGAATTAAATGATTATATTGAATGTACTATTGATGGAGAAATGATCATACCAGATTCAATTAGTTTAGAAAATGTTTCATACCCGTTCACAATAGAATATAGTGATTTTATTGGAGAAAATAACTTAAAAAATGAAAATTTGCTTGATATTTTAAGCTTTTTGTGGGAAAATATAGTACTAGAGATCCCCTTACAGTTTACTAAGGAACAAGATCTCAGTAAATTTCATGGGGATGGATGGAGATTAATTAGTGAAGATGAACTAAAGTTAGAAAACAATCCATTTAGTGAGTTATTAAAAGATATTGAAAAGGAGTGATTATCATATGATGAAGTTAGATATTCAAATGTTTGCTGTTCCTTTCCGTAAGGTTTCTAAAACTAGAAAGAGAATGAGAAGAAGCCATAACGCTATGGATATTCCTGGAATGACTAAATGTCCAAGTTGTGGGGAAATGATTAAACCACATAGAGTTTGTTCAAAATGTGGATCATACAAAGGAAAAGTTGAAGTTGTAAAAGAAGCAGAATAATTTCTGCTTTTTTCATGCTATAATATTATTGGTGGTAATATGAAAAAGCTTATTATTTCTCCAAATGATATTAAAATGAAATTACTTAGTTTAGATAATGAATTAAGTAATGTTAAATATATGACAAAAGAAGAGTATTTAAATAAATACTATTTTAATTATGATGAAAGAGCTCTTTATTATTTAATGGATAAATATGATTTAAATATAGATGTTGCGAAAGTATATTTAAATAATTTATATGTAATAGATATTAATAATACCTATAAAGATAATAAACTAAGTTTTTTAAAAAATATTAAATTAGATTTAATTAAAAATAATTTGTTATCTTTTTCTAAAAACTTTAAAAAATATTTAGAAGATTTTAATATTGAAGTAAATGGTTATTATGACTTAGATTTATATGAAGAAGAAGCTTTGAATTATAAATTTAATAATAAAAAAAGTGTTATTAAAGTACCAGTATATGAATATAAAACTATCGAGTTAGAAGTAAATGCTGTTTGTCTTAAAATAATAGAATTAATAAATAGTGGAGTAGATATTAATAAAATATATCTTTGTAATATTAGTGAAGAATATTTATATACTATTAAGAAAATATTTAGTTATTATAAAATACCAATTACTATTAATATGAATAATTCTATTTATAGTTCGAAAATAGTAAAGAATTATTTAGAAAACAATATTTTAAATTTAGAAAATAATTCAGTTACTAATAAAAAACTAGTTTCAGTTATTAATAGTTTATCTTTTTTAGATAAAGATGATATTTATAAAAAGATACTTATTGATAAATTAAAGAATACTTACTATCCAGAAATTAAATATGATAAGTCTGTTAAGATTACAGCTTTAGATACTAATGAATTTACTGAAGATGAATATGTTTTTGTCCTAGGTTTTAATCAAGATAGTTTACCTAAGATTAGAAAAGATATTGATTATATATCAGATAGTATTAAAGAAGAAGTTAAGTTATATAAAACTAATTATTTAAATAATAGAGAAAAAGAAATAGTTACTTATTTATTAAGTAGAATTAATAACTTGTATTTATCTTATAAATTAGAATCTTCTTTTAATAGTTATTATCCTTCTAGTTTAATTAAAGAATTAAATTT